>JAKBGL010000115.1 GCA_021833085.1 Actinomycetes bacterium
TAACTTAGGTTTGGGCGCCAAGTTCCAAGACCAGGCAACACTCGTATGCGACGCTCTAAAGAACGAAGGACTTAACGCCAAGACAGTCGACTCGTTCGATCTTTACCTTCACATTCGAGGCGGCGATCTGAGTCTTCTTCGTATTACTGAACCGCCTATCGCCGCTATTATCCAGGTAAAAGACGTTGTATTGATCAGAGCGCTAGAGTCGATAGGGGTGCCAACCTTTAACTCCTCAGAGGCAGTAAGAGTATGTGATGATAAAGCTCTAACTCATATAGCTCTATCTGAAAGCAACGTTCCAACTCCCGCTACCGTGGTTCCGCCTGAGAGGTACCCCGGGCAGTCCGTTCCAGAGACTTTCATCACTTACGCCGAGGAAGTCATTGGCTATCCAATCATTGTAAAAGCTGCCAAAGGATCCTTCGGGAAGGAAGTCTTCATGGCACAAGACCGCCTCCAACTTGAGACATCGCTGGCCCAACTTGCGCATCGACCTCTCATTCTTCAACAATTCATTCGATCTGCGCACAGCACAGATCTGCGGATCCAAGTGATAGACGGTGAGGCTGCGGCAGTCGTTCAAAGAAGGCCAAGTACTGGAGATTTTAGAGCGAATCTAACGCTCGGCGCCTCTGGAGAGTCCGTCTCACCAAGTGACGACGTCCTAAGAGTTGCAGTAATGGCTTCCAATACCGTGGGGACATTAAGCGCTGGAGTTGACCTAATAGTTGACGTCGACGGTAGGCCACTGGTACTTGAAGTCAACTCAAACGCTCACCTGAGAAGAGTGACTGAGATAACCGGCGTTCAGGTTGCGAGACTCTTCGCACAAGCTATTACCAAACAAATAGTCAACCTCAAGTAGCAAAGGGGCCACCGGAGATGACTTTGAGAGTACTCATCGTATATACAAGGAAAGATTTAGTCACAAACTTGTTCTTTGTAAAACAGCTCAGCGACTCACTTGAAAAAGCAGGACGAGATGCCACAGTAATTTCAACCGAATCCCTATCATTGGCCACAATCGAGCAACTGGAGCATCTCAAGGAAAGTACTTCCTTGGTAATCTTTCGATCGAGAGACGTTGCCCTGTCAAAGAAAATGGGGGAGATGGGGTTCAAGATTATAAATAATCCCTCTCTGCTTGAACTAGCCACAGACAAGCTCAAAACGTATGAGTTCTGCCTCTCACATAGTCTTCCGACGATACAGACCACTACTGTGGAACAATCGATAGAGGCCACACTCCCCCACAAGGTTCCATTAGTGATAAAGGATCGCTACGGACACGGCGGTTCCAGCGTCGTTCTTTTAGATACTAAAGACGATGTCCACACCCATCTCTCAAACAAGGCCTGGCATCTCTTCGTCGCACAACCCTTCATAGACGACGTCCTATGTGAGTGGAGAGCGTACGTCATAGGAAGACAGATTAAATACTGGGTTAAAAAAACTCCCAAAAGCGGTGACTTTCGAGCCAACCTGTCGCAAGGTGCGAAGATCGAGAAAAAAAGGCCGCCTGATCAGATTCGTTCTTTAGTTGAACAGGTTGTTTGTTATCTTGGAGAAGGGGCCTACGGAGTAGATATTCTACAGACAAGACATGGAAACCTACTCGGCGAGATCGAAGACCCCGTGGGCTTTCGATCTCTCTATAGACTTAATCTAACCGATATAACAGAGACGTTAGCGTCGTACTTTATCTCCGTCTCGGGCCATGACTAAAGATCTTTCGCGTACTCTCTGTAGACCTCGAAAGCGCGCGGACCCCACACAGTTCCTGGTCCGCCCATCATCGCAATGGCAACACCTATCGCTTCTGCGACTTCCTGTTCGGTAACACCTTTTCTTATGGCGGACGAGACATGGCTAACGATACACCCGTCACACTCCTGGGAGATGGCTACGACCAATGCAAGAAGCTCTTTGAACTTACCAGATAAAGCGCCATCTTCATAGGCTGCCCTATGTAGGCCAGCAAAGCCTCGGTACACCTCGGGGATACGCTGTCGAAGCTCTCTTCCTGAGTCGCGCAAGTTATCGGAAAGCTCATGATACTTTCCCTCAGACATAGGTTTCCTTCCTGTACTAATAGTTAGAGATCAACAGACCTACGTAGAGAACGCTTAGACGATCGACTGGCTCTAAACAACTTGAGTCCATTTGCGAAAAGCGCTAACGCAGCTAGAGTTCCAACAGCTATCCAAGTGATTGAGTCTCCAGCACCCAATCCGAGAAATACCGAGAACGAAACAGCTAGACATAATATATTGAGTTTTCTAACACTAAAGTACCTGTGTCTACCTCTACGCCGCAGCACCGCCGAACTAGCAAAAACCTGATCGTAAACGTCGCCCACAAACTTTGCATTGTCTATTGCTCTTAGGCGATCTACGTACTCAGCATGACTAATTTTCCCCGCTCGCAAAGTATCTAATAACAGGCTCTTAGCCTTTGCTACGTCTTCTTCAGTAGCTCTTATCATCCATCCGCGCACAGTCAGCTCCAGCGACCACTAAGTTGTTTGACTATTGACTCTTTCGTCACATAACCATTCTAGCGACATCAACACTAAGAGTTGGATGTTCTTAGCTTAAGGTACGTTGCGACGAGTAGTAAACGAAGAAACCGAAAAGCATCGTCATCTACCAAGAGACGAAGGCTTAACGTGATATCTAGTTAGTAGCTTCAGATGCCTATTTGAGTAGCCAGTTGAGAACGAAAGTACGACGAGTCACCAAACATAAGCTGTGAAGCTTTCGCCCTTTTAAAGTACAAGTGCGCATCGTGTTCCCAGGTGAACCCGATTCCACCATGGATCTGGATATTCTCTGAGGCTGCCAAATAGTATGCATCACCGCAGAAAGACTTCGCTAACGGTGCTGCAATCTTGAGTTCTCCTTCGTCGTTATCTGCAGCCCATGCCGCATAGTAAGCTGCAGATTTACCAGACTCTACCTCAACTAGCATATCTGCACACTTGTGCTTGATGGCTTGGAAGCTTCCGATCGGCCGACCAAACTGGATTCTCACCTTTGCATAGTCGACAGCCATCTCAATCACACGCTGAGCACCGCCCATCATCTCATTTGCCAACTGACAACAGGCTACATCCATGATACGGTCGTACAGTTCGCCGCCTCCGCCAACTTCGCCGATTAGCTCAGCTTCGACGTTATCTAAGTAAACGGTAGCTAGCCGCCTCGTCAGATCTAGCGAAGGGGTTTCCTCTAACTGGATACCTGGAGCATCACTGCTCGTGTGAAACATAGAAATCTGATCTCCGACACTCGCAAATATCAAAAGGTCCGAAGACGATACTCCGTCAATCACATACCTCTTCGTCCCGGTAAGTCGATACCTTCCACCAACGGCCTCAGCCCTGGTATTCCCTTGAGAGACGTCAAAGTCGTGAGCGTTCTCTAGCGCAGCCAGTGCGAAGCGGCGCTCCCCCGTTGCAATCTTGGGTAGAAACTCATGCTTCGCGTCCTCATCTGTGGATAACAACAATGCACTTGCTCCAAGGACAACTGATGAAAAGTAAGGTATCGGTGCTAGCGCCCGCCCAAGCTCCTCCAAAACAATACCTTGTTCGACGTAACCGTACCCCAATCCTCCATAAGCTTCAGGTATCGCAATTGCGCAAATACCAAGCTGTTGCGCTCCCTGCTCCCAAAGTCTTTCATTAACTCCAGAGCCGTCCTCCATGGTCCTTCGCACCTCAGAGATCGGCGACTTGTCCTCTAAAAACTTTCTCACCGACTTTCGAAGTTCTTGTTGCTCCTCACTAAAAGCAAAATTCATGGATCCTCCTAAACGCTGACCAAGGGAATACGCTTCCAGTTAGACCGTTAGATCAAGTAGCTACCTTTGAGTCAAATGAATTTTCACTATACTACAACCTCGAGAGGATAAAAATTGGACGCGGAACTGTACTTCGACGACGTTGCAATATTTCGAACTATCGTGGGGCCAATCGCTAACAACGTTTTTATAGTCCAATGTCTACAGACCGGCGACTCCATACTGATAGACGCGGCGAATGAACACAACAAACTTCTAGAACTATCCCAAAGACTCGGAGTGAAACGGGTAGTAGAGACCCACGGACACTGGGACCACATCGGAGCAGTAGAGGCCGTAAGAGAGGCAGGAATAGATGTCTCCGTATCGATGCAAGATGCGCACCGTCTTCCCAGCTACGATCAGATCATTGACGATGAGCAACTCATTCCGTTTGGACGTCAGAACCTCAGAGTACTTTTCACGCCCGGGCACACAGAGGGGTCTCTGTGTTTTGAACTTGTTGGCCATCCCATAGTATTCAGTGGCGATACATTGTTCCCCGGTGGACCCGGCGCAACCACATTCGAAGGCGGTGACTTTCACACCATCATCGAATCAATCGAAAGTCGTTTGTTTAGGGAATTCCCAAAAGACACGGTCATCCTGCCCGGGCACGGAAGCTATACGTCTCTCGGTGCTGAAAGTCCGCATCTTGAAGAGTGGATAGAGCGAGGCTGGTAGAGCAAACAAAGCTCCGCTATGGTAGCAGTTCCAAAGAAGTTATGCACTTACGGTGAGTATGGAGCCTCGCGGTGCCTCGGGATACGGCTAGTCTTATCGTCATGAACGACACCATTAAGACGATCTTGTCGCGGCGATCTGTCAGTAAGCTTTCTCATCCAGCCCCGTCATCAAAAGAGCTAAAAACGATCTTGA
>JAKBGL010000116.1 GCA_021833085.1 Actinomycetes bacterium
GACACTGGAGCTAGTAGTCCCCCAAGGATAAGCCCTATGAATGACCCGGCTGTGAGTGCTACGGAGTCGATCCCAAGGGCTGTACCTCGTTCATTTGTTGGGAATGCGTCAGTAATGATAGCTGAGGAGTTAGCGAACAAGAATGCAGCTCCTACGCCTTGAAAGACGCGCATTATAATTATGTAGAGTGCGGCTGACGTGCCGTGCATCCAGGTAATGGATAAAAGTATTGAAAAAACAGTGAATACTGCAAATCCCATGTTGTACATTCGTACCCGTCCGAATATATCGCCGACTCGACCGAGACTTACGACCAACACAGCGGTAACGATCAAAAATCCCATGAGCATCCACAGTAGGTAGGTGGAGTTGGACGGAGTGAGCGGATTTACGCCGATCCCTCTAAAGATGTCTGGTAGAGATATCAACACTATGGAGCCGTTGATCGTGGCCATCAATATTCCGATAGTCGTATTGGAAAGAGCTATCCACTTATAGTTCGGGTGGCTGTGAAGAAACTCTGCGCTGTCTTCGTCTGAACCGCTAGGTCTTGTCTGCATGAGGCCTTCCTGTTATGGTACCTTCTGAATTGTCCCGCCGAATAACTACGTAACTGAGGGTGTTAAAGCTCTAAAAGCTTGTATATTGCAAGTATATAACCCTAGGTTTAGTGAGTGTCGGATCTGTGGCGATTGTCACTCAAATAAAGCTAGTAACGCTAACCCTGCCTCTCTACGCCTATAGAGATATGAGTTCGGGCTCGATCCGATCTTCGTGGACGACATCGTCTTGGAGATAGACCCGATAGGCTCCTTTCCCAGGAGCCTCCGTTACGGCTTTTAGGAGTGTCGTACCTTGGTAGTGTAGGCCAACTCCATCTTCAGTAGCGTACCCATCTGGGAGGACACCTTGTCGTATAAGAGCTTGAAACTTTGGTCGACGTTGACTCTCTGTGTCGTAGTGGACTCCATTCGACAGCGGAATAAACCCGAGACCGTTAGTGATATGGTGAAGTTCAGGACCAAAAGAGTCGGTAGTACCTCCGATGTGCCAACAGATTGAACCAGCTGACACCCCGCCGAGAACTACGCCGTTTTGCCAAGCTGAGTGAAGTATCTCGGGAAGTTTGTGGAGCCGCCACAGTGCCAACAGATTGGCAACGCTTCCTCCGCCGACCCAGATGACATCAGAGTCGAGAAGGTACCGAGCGGCATCGGGAACGTTGGGCATGGGGAAAAGTGAGAAGTGCCTCGTCTCGGTTTTAGCTACTCGTCCCGCCTCGCTCAACATTGCCTGAAGAGATCTGCTATCTCCATTAGCGGTGTTGATAAACGTTACCTTAGGTGGTTTGCTTTTTGGGTTGGAAACCTCGATTGCGTAGTTGATCAGCGATCCGAACTCCAACTCAGTGTAACTACCTCGTTTGAGGCCGCCAGAGGAAGCTATTATCGTAGGTTCAGGCGCGGACATATATCTACTGTATCCTCTTGAGACCGACTTCTAGGAGTCGAAGGCAAAAAGACATCTTAGATCTGTCCTTAGAGTTAGTGGATCCTTTGATGGATTGCTAGGGAATCGACGTTGTCGGGAATTCAGACGCTGCTTTGTTGGTTGGCTATTACAATTATTATTCCCGCCTAAAGACGTCTCAGGTCGTTCAGTTGAGGGAATAACGCAAGTCGGTAGACGATCAAAGTTGAGAGGAACTTTCGCGTTGGTTAGAACTATTAAAGAACACAAAGGTCTCATACTGCTGTTGGCATGCGTTGGACAGTTCATGGTTATCCTTGATGTCTCTATTGTAAACGTAGCATTGCCTGATATCAAAAGGACTCTGGGATTTACCGACTCGGAGCTTCAGTGGATCTTGAACGCATATACCCTATCGTTCGCAGGTCTTTTACTGCTAGGAGGTAGGATCGCAGACATCTTTGGGCGTCGTAAGGTGTTTATGATAGGACTTGGAGTCTTTACCCTTGCTTCGATGCTGGGGGCGCTCTCGACCGACCGTAGCGTCTTGATCTTTGCACGAGCAGTTCAGGGTTTAGGTGCGGCTATCTTATCTCCAGCGACTCTGACGATCATTACTACTACCTTCTCTGAAGGGAAAGAGAGAGCTAAGGCACTAGGTGTTTGGAGCGCAGTAGCGGGCGCAGGTGGCGCAGCAGGAGCGCTACTTGGAGGCGTGCTCACCGATCTGTTGGACTGGCGTTGGATCTTTTTAATCAATATCCCAATCGGTATCGGTGCTGGAGTTTTGACGTTCCTGTACCTCTCTGAGTTCAAACGAAACACTGATCAGAAAGTTGTACTGGACGTTCTTGGCTCCTTGCTCATTACTTTTTCAGTGACTGCCCTTGTATACGCTTTGGTGGAAGGTGGAACCGTTGGCTGGTCAGATAGTACGACGCTTCTGTCTTTTCTCTTAGCTGGACTTTCTCTCGTCTACTTCTTGATTCACGAGGGTAAGGTGGCGACGAATCCGATCGTTCCTCTGGGGTTATTTCGGTTGCGAAAGCTTTCGATATCAAATATCACAATGTTTTTCGTTGGTGGTTCCGTCTTTGCGAGTTGGTACTTCTTGTCCTTGTTTATGCAACAGATCTTGGGTTATAGTCCGCTAAAGGCAGGGCTTGCGTTTGTGCCTGAGACTCTAGCGATAGCGGTTGGGGCTCAAGTATCCTCTCGTTTGATTGGAAGGATTGGAGTTAGGCCCCTGATCGTTATTGGCCCTACGATTTCGGCGATCGGACTCATGCTATTCCACGGAATCTCTGTACATAGCACCTACCTTGGCTCCATTTTCTTACCGAGTGTGCTTACTACACTTGGAGTTGGTCTAGCGTTCACGCCATTGGCTGTAGCGGCGACCTCGGGCGTAACACGAAGCCAGGCTGGACTCGCTTCAGGTCTACTCAACACTGCAAGGCAGCTCGGAGGTGCGGTAGGGTTGGCTGGACTTAGTTCGATCGCACTCTCATTTACTGCCTCAGATACGAAGACCCTTATTGCTCAAGGTAAGTACGGTCTTCATGAAGCAGCGCTAGTTGCGGCTTCTGCTGGATACGCAAGATCTATGGAGATCTCTGCAGTGATAGCGCTGGTCGCAGCTGCCTTTGGCGCCACATTAGGTGGTCGACGAAGACTCTCAGCTGATTCTAGCGACGAGGCTATGGCTATAGGCACAAGCCTTGGGATCGAAGGGTGAGAACAGTTGACCGACCGAGCTACTTAAGTGGATCTTTGTGAGTGGGCACTGACCCAAGATATCCCGCTTTTAGCTGAGTTTCGGTGCTGTCGATTGAACAAACGATCCGTATCTACTTCTAATAGAGCAAGCTCATCTGGGTAACCTCAAGCTGACTACCAAAACATCGGGTAGCTATAGGTGTCCCAGTCCGAAGTGCAAGTCCATCCCTAAGCTGCAACTGGCTAGGTTATGTAGGCTGTGGCTGAGTTGAGGTCGGTCCTGTCAAGGGCCATTTAAATCTGCATGACTACGGACTTAGAGACTGCACGGAGATGGACACCGAATTTGCATAGGTAAAGGCGCCATCTTAGAGACATATGTTACCAAGGTAGGATTTGTGAGAACCTGGTTACTCACCCATCTAAGATTTGAGTTCCACTTCACCTAAAACCTACTCCTCCTGGATGAATCAGGTTGAACGCTGGTTCTCAGCCCTTACGACAAAGTACTTCCAATGCAGTGTCCATCACAGTGTGAGCGAACTCACCAAAGGTATTACTAACTGGGCGAAGGCCTGGAACGAGAACCCAAAGCCCTTCATCTGGACCAGAGTGCTGACGAGATCTTTGCTTCCATGCAAAAATATCTAGAGCCTATCGTTTCACAGCGAAACTCCGGCTAGGGACACTAGGAAGCGAAATAACCACTTTGGTTAAAGTACATTACCAGGGCTTCGCTTCTCAGATCCCTCTTTGCTGATATGTTGAGGGAACATTGTTCATAATGCTCCGCCCAGTCGGAAATTTGAATAACCGCCCTATTCTCTAGCCGTCATGACCAACAACTCTATTTGACTTCTTCAAAATAGTTTCAAGAATGGACTTGACAAACGCTCCTGGGGAGCTTACAGTATAAAGGCAGTGTAAGTATACGAGGCATTTTCGAGGGTTTGTGGTAGTGAACATGTGGCGATATGCGTTTAGGTCAATGATGCTGTGGGCTTTTTTGGGCTTGGGGCTGTCTTATCAGAGTATGTCTTCAGGGCTTCAAGCGTCCTCTCTCGTATCGTCGAATACCTCTGCATTCCCTACACTTATAAATCCATACCCGAGCCAACCACCATCCACCGGTAGTCTTTATGTTGATAATCCCAACGATATAAACGCTGACTTCTCATACGGATATAACCATGGCAGGTATGCAAACGCGGTTGGCGGATGGGGCGGTATGGTCGTATTAGACTTTGGGTGTCAAGTTGGATACCAAGACACCTTGACTGTTACGAACAAGAATTATGCTGATGCTTCTTCGATATCTCAGACGGCCATAAGTTACGCTGAAGGTTTCAACGATGCGGCATCTGGTGTCCCGCTAGTGTTGGTAATAGGTACCAACAATTCTTGTACGACGACCTATTCGTATGGTCAAGGATGGGAGCAGCTGGTAAGTTCTATCGGTCAGCAGATACATGCATTTGATAATGCAATCCAA
>JAKBGL010000117.1 GCA_021833085.1 Actinomycetes bacterium
AGAGACGGTGAAGAAGTACATAGAAAACCAGAAACTCCCTAGACGTAAACCAGGGAGACCAAGAAAGAACGAGTTCGCTTGACCTCTCCCTTACGGAAGGGGATTGCACTCCCGTTGGTTCATTTTGGGAAAGGTGTCTACGTGTCTATCTTCTATATCCTGAGTAAGTTGCAAGAGCTCACTCTCCGTAACTGCTATTTCATCGTTTTGGAACTTCTTGAATCTCATTTCACAACTCCTTCTGTGTTGGGTCTTGCTTGGTTAGTTGGGTAGAAAGCGTTAGGAAATCCAATGCTTCCAGCGGCGGCAGGTAGTTGAGCCGCCGGCGATGGAAGTGTTATCAGCTGAGGAGCCCCCGCAGTGAGCAATGCTGATACTGCAGTGAGGATAGCTACGTGCTGTGCCTCAACACCCATTATCGAAGATGTTACGTTAATAGCTTTTGCTTCGCCGAGAGCAGATACGTTAGCGACGTAGGTCTCTGCGGCACCTTGTTCAAGCTGAAGCGCCAGGCTGACAACAGGCCCTGGACCAGTAAGAGATGGCTTAGCCTTCTCTACGATCTGCAGTAAAACTGGATCTGGTTTGCTCTGTTCTGGCCACCAAGAGCCTTGATTGCGGCGTTAAAGGCTTGGCCGTGTTCTTCGTGTTGCTTCATGGTTGTTTGTGCGAACGCTTTCACGACCGGATTTGCGCTCGATCCACCGATAAACGGGAGAGTAAGAGCGATCTGGTAGGTCGCAACTGCGAGATTCTCAATGGAAGCTGCTGTTTGAAGTATCTGGATGTCGATGTTGGTCGATGCGTACGCTGATTTCGAAAATAATGCAAGCATCGCGGCTCCCAAACCTGTTGTACCTAGAACTCCAAGACCTTTGGAAGCACTTCCAAGTAGCTCGCGTCGTGCATTATTGAACTCGACAGTCTCTTCAAACCGCTCAGCTTTGATCGTGCCTGTCGGAGATACGTTTTCGATGAGTTCGCTTATGTCCTCTCTTGTTTTCCTCATAGCATCTGAGTGGATATCTTTTGACTTCTCCATCAGCTCAATGAGCTGAGGTTCGTCGATAGTGTACTTTTCCTTCATAGTTTTCCTTTTCTTTCCTTTCCCCTGGTAAGACCTACTTGACGATCAAGGTTCCATGCATGAAGGAGTGAATATCACATATGTATGGGTAAGATCCCTTTGTCGTCGGAGCTTTGAATGTCGCGTGTGAACCTGGTGCGATGTTTCCAGTATTGAATACGGGAGCCTGTCCATTTGGTCCTGGTAGAGCCGTTACTGAGTGAGTGGTGATGTCTTTGTTTATCACCGTCACCGTTTCTAGCGGTTTCACTACCAAAGTAGAAGGGTCGTACTTAAAGTTGTTAATGATTATTGTGATGCCAGGCTTTGATGTAGCGGGTGCGGACGCAGTCGCCCCGCAAGCTGCAAGAGCAATAGCCGTGATCGGCAAAAGTACGCCTTTGGTCGACGGCCGTCCTAAGTTGAAGTTGTACTTCTTGGGTAGTTTCATGTCCCTACTACGGAACTATCTAAATGATGGGATGAAATCTTGAAAAGTTTTCCACGATATCTATAGAACGAAAATGGATTTGGTACTTTATTGAGGTCATCTAACCTACTCTGTTGCTACGTATACTTTGTCATGATGGAGCAGTGGAAAGAGGCAAGTGATACTAAGTTGGCACTTGCGGTAGCTCGCTTTGAGCAGGACGCTCTTGCTGAGATATATCGTCGGCATGGTGGAGCGGTACTGGCGCTCGCGAGACGGATTCTGAACTCAGCTTGCCTTGCAGAAGAGGTTACTCAAGAGGTATTCATTAAGCTGTGGCGGGATCCGACGATATTCGATCCAGAGAGAGGTTCCCTCCGTTCGTTTTTGCTTTCAGCGTGTCACTCAAAGTCGGTAGATTTGATCCGTTCTGATAGCGCGCGAAGGATGAGAGAAGAACGTGAGGCACTTTCAACGGTTCTCCGTGGCGGTGACTTTGATAGGAAGATTATTGAGCTGGCAAACTCAGAGACGGTACGGGGCGCTCTGAATAACCTAAGCGACAATGAGCGACGTCCGATAGAGTTAGCTTACCTCCACGGACTCACGTACAAGGAGGTATCCGTGCTGTTAATCAACCCGAAGGTACGGTTAAAAGTAGGATTAGAAGTGGCCTGAGAAGGCTCTCGATGTCTTTAGCAGGGGTAGAACTATGAACCACGAAGAGATCAAAGAACTTTTAGGAGCCTTCGCATTAGATGCCGTGGAAGAGGAAGAGTCTTTCATAATCGAGAATCATATTGAACACTGCCTCTCGTGCGCGAATGAGGTAGCTGGCTACAAAGAAGTGGCTGCGAAACTTGGAAATACCACCTCTAACTCCTCCGGCGCTGTTTGGGAAAATATCGAGAGATCTTTAGGTCTCGATCTCTCTGAAGACGACGAGGACTCGGATTTGAAAGTTCCCACACTCAAGTTCTTGACATCAAATGATGGGGGACAACCCGAGACACAACAAGCGAAGAGATCTCCTCTCCGACACAGACGCATGTTCGCTACGTTAGGAACGGTCGCTGCTGCAGTTATAGTTGTTTTGGGCTTTGAAGTTTCCTATCTGTCGAATCAACTGACAGCCTTGAAGGGAAGGGCGAGCACATCGTCGATAGTTGCGGTTGCAACTGCAGCGTTTTCAAATAACTCTGCACGAGTCTTAACTTTGGAAAGCGGCCAGCGAAGATTACTTGCAGAGGTTGCCATTTTACCCAACGGTCAAAGTTATTTTCTCGGCAAGAGCTTGCCTGCGCTGGCAGGATCGAAGACCTACCAACTCTGGGGTATCTCTTCTGGTAGGGTCGTCTCTTTGGGCATACTTGGGTCCGATCCAAAGGCTATATCCTTTGTGGTCCAGGCTAACGTTTCACAGCTCATGCTAAATGTTGAGCCTGAAGGTGGTGTCACGGTACCTACGACACCGGTAATGGCTACTGTAAAAGTCATCTGATCTTAGATCAATCGGATCACATCTGCGCCTCGTTTTATAGGTATAAATTTGAGATCAGCGAGCCTCACAACATCTTTTTCATACTTTGAAATGGTATAGATCCAAAGGCACCACTTATTTTTAAATACCTCATTGATCTTTGTGACCGTACTTGCGATTGAGCAGTGCTGCTTCCAGGTTTCGGCAATTCTCCAAATGAGAAAGTACTTCAACGAGATAGCGGTGTATTTTTTGAGTTTACTAAACGCGAGATGCGGCAACCTCCTTACTCCTAGTAGAACCGTGAAGTCCTGACCTATGGTCGGGCAAGCCAGACGTCAGATGCGCTAGTCGTACGGAAACCGTATCGAGGGATCTTACAGATCTTTCTTTAGAACCTACTCGGAGGTTGATCTCCTAATTATTGATGACTTTGGACTATCGCCAATATCAATTACATCATCTAGAGGACTTCTAGACGTCATCGACGAACGAGTAGATCAGCACTCTAGAGTTATAGATTCTCAGTACCCAGTTTCATGCTGGTATGAACTGGTGGAAGGTAAAACAGTTGGCGATGAAATATAATACCGAGCATCTTTCAGATGCAATACGGACATCACTAAGTGGAGACTCCATGCCCGACGTAGACTGGGTTCCAGACACTGGATGCAATACGGACATCACTAAGTGGAGACTCCATGAGGAAGCGAAATGATGCTTACTTTAGAGGCAGCCAACAAAAGGAGGAGGATAACACACTAGAGAGCTAACCAATAACCCAGTTCTCGAAAGATATCGGAATGAGTCTCGAAAGAGCGGGAATAAACATCGAAGCCAGTAAACGATATATTTACCCAAGATGGAGATCAACAAGCTGTTTCAAATATATGACCATCTCCATACGGTCTTCGTGTCCATGAGTATGCAGACTGAGATGACCGCTGTAGATGTCTGGCTCAAGATCTCCGATGTACTTAGGACTTATGAAACAAAGTTGCCTGGAGCAAAGACACTAGGAGACATCCATGGAGCGTTTTGTAGGTAAACGCTGGCTGGGGCAACTGCCGATACGCCTAAGCTGTTAGTACTCAAGTTACATATATCGGTCGCTCCAACCCATATCAGTTGGTCATTGGTTGGACGTTGAAACGTTAGGGAAAGTTGTGTGTAGCTGTTTGGTGGGTAACTCTTGACACTTGCTGGCACAGCACACCCTTGCGTGGTTCCGTTAGATGCATTGGCAGTCGCCCAAGCAGTATAGAAGTAGGCACTAGTACCTGGTGTGAGAGTAACAAGATGTGGACCTGGGTCGTATCCGATAGGGTAACCTCCGGTGCGGTCGGTCTTGGCAATAATTGGTTGTCCGTTTGCTGTGTAGAACTCAATACCGGGATAGCCATATAAGGTACAGGTCACATTTGAGGTGTTGGTGTATCTGAAGATGACATTTTCTTGCTGGCTCAATAGAAAAACGTGTTCTGAATAAGAAAAACTCAACTGTGAAGCATGACATCTAGTAACGACGTTGCTTTGTTGAGTAGATGTGGTGCTAGGAGATACAGAAGTCGTTGAAGACGTGCTAGTCGTTGTAGATGTGGTTGATTGAGTTGTTGAAGTCGTTGGCTGAGACGTGGTTGTAGTTGAAGACGACAAAGAGGCTGTAGTTCCACAAGAGCTAAGAACTA
>JAKBGL010000118.1 GCA_021833085.1 Actinomycetes bacterium
GACGAAGGGGCGACTAAAGACGCTGGGTTTCCACCGTCCATTATCATCGACACCAAGATCGCAACTAACGCCACGCCGATGCCTATGGGAGTTGAAAAGTCCATCCTTAGACCTCCTCATGTCGATGGGAGATCAGATGCAGGTTGGGCTGGGCCTCTTCTTCAGCGCGCTCTAATGACGAAACCATCTTCAATACCCGAGCCTTGAAAACTACGACTAACTCGACGATCTCCTCAACTGACTCTTTCACAACAAAATGCGAGCCGTTGGTAAGTGCAACTACCGAGTCTGGTGTCGCTTCGACCTTCTCGATTAGATCGGAGTTTATAGTTATGTACTCACCCGAAAGTCTCGTAACTTTTATCATCCATGATCACCCATCCTTATAGATGAGTTATCGGCAGTTAAGTTCCCACTTTGAGTGACATCATCACATTTGATAGATTTTTCTTCTCCAACAGCTCATTTGCTTAACCAAAAAGACGCTCCCGCTTCAAGATCTCCCTATAGTGACAGATCTGAAGCGGGTCGTTTGTAAGTTTTAGAAGTTGTTAAGCCATTTGGACCAGTGCTTGCAGAACAGTTGACGTAGTAGAAACCACCTTTGTGTTAGCTTGATACGCAGTTTGAGCAACTATGAGATCGGTTAATTGAGTTCCAAGATTAACGTTTGAAGTTTCTACTGCACCACCCACCAAGGTACCGAGGCCTCCAGAACCCGCGAGACCGAGCTGAGGTGCTCCAGAGTTTAATGTAGCTTGATACAAGAGGTTTCCTACCTTAGAGAGTCCTTGATCGTTAGCAAACTGTGCAAGGGCAATTTGCCCTAGCGATTGCGTATTACCGTTTGAGTAGTTGCCAACGATCTCGCCACTAGAACCAATGGTGAAGCCGTCCAGAGTTCCGGAAGCGTTCCCATCTTGTGATGTAACTTGAATCGTTGAAGTTCCAGAGAACTGAGTAACAGCCTGTGGCGTTCCCGCTTGAGGGAAGTCAAGGTTCATCGTATATCCCGCAGGAAGATTGCTGTATCCAGTAAAGCCTGACAAAGTTATTGGCGCCGTTGAAGTCATCTGGCCTGTCGTTGCGTTGAACGAAATGGTAGTACCAGAAGGAGTCAAAGTATCTGTTCCGCCGGCTGGATTTGGTGCCGTTGCAACCACTGACCAGGTATTTGGGGTCGTAGACGCAGTATAAGTAATTGTAATGGGAATCTGTCCACCCAAGGAATCATACGCTGTCACCGTTGCCGTATACGACGGCGCAGTGCCCGTGCCGTTCCACGCGGGCAAGTTACCCCCCATATTTATATTTTTGGTTGCGGTGGGATTAGCGGCTTGACCTTGAGGTATCGTTAGGTTCGTCAACGGACCCGAGGTGTTGATTACACCAGCTGCATTCGGTGCCCAACCCTGCACAATCGCACCGGAAGGAGTAACGAGTTCTCCTGCCGCGTCTAGCTGTAGATTACCAGCACGCGTATAGAAAGTATTGCCTCCCTGCTGAACCACTAAGAAACCTTGACCCTGAATAGCGAGGTCGGTCTGAACTCCAGTCTGTGAAAGTGTGCCCTGGGTAAAGTTAATACCAGTCGAGGCTACTCTCACACCTGAACCTATCTCTATTGGGTTCGTTCCTCCATTTACACCTACTTGAGGTGCACCTGCACTTTGTTGCTGCTGATACAAAAGATCAGCGAATTGAATGCTGGTTGACTGGTAACCGACGGTATCAACGTTAGCGATGTTATTCCCGCTATTGTCCAGCCAAGCTTCACTTGCGTCAATACCAGATATCGCTGAAGAAAGTGATCTTGTCACTGTAATTAACTCTCCTTGTCTGAGTCTCCACGTCCTAAATAGACGAGAGGAAGTTTCTTTCCGTAGTAGTTATCTGTGGGTCATTTCAGTAGCCAAAAGCTACACCTTCTAAGAGATCTGCATTACTGAAGATAAGGGAACTTGAGCACCTCCTATGTTGAGTAAAGGACCGCTTGAGCCTACCGAGACCGAACTCACTTGACCGCTTTGAGTACTGCCAGATGAGTCTTGGTAGGTAACCTGTTGGGAAATGAGCGAACTTGCTTGGGTAAGTGCTTGGGCCTGTTGCATCTGAGCTACTGATTGCTGCAGGCTCTGAAGATCTTGAACCATCGTCAAGGTAGCAGTCTGAGCGATCATCTGAGTCGGATTAACTGGATTAGATGGATCTTGGTTAGTTAACTGTGTAACTAGTAGCTGTAAAAAGTCGTTCGAAGTTAAAGATCCAAGACCACTCGAAGAGGTTGAAGGTCCGGTTGATCCAGTCGTAGTTGATGTTGGCGCCGCAACACTCGTCGGAGTAGACGAAGTAGAAAACAACGTTGAAGGTAGTGGAAGTATCTGTGTCATTTAGCTCTCCTTTGTTCGTAGCAACACATTCAATTCAGTACGTAAGTAGTGTTTAGGCCCAGATATCTACAACATGTTGAACACTCCCAAGTGCAGATGGGCTAGCACGTCTTTGTGGCTGAGTAGTTCCCAGTGTCGGAGTAAAACCAGAAAGCGAGCCGCTGGAGGACTCCTTTTGAGTTCTGTCTCCGTTGGCACCAAAAGAACCAAGGTTCAAAGAGACCTTCACTGCCAAAGCTGCCTGTAGTTCCCTGGCTAGTTGTCCCATAGCGGAGTTGAGTTGACTACCCAGCTCTGCAGAGGTTCCATCCATCTTGACCGATAACGATCCTTCTACGCCGCTCAAATGAATGTTGAGAACTCCAAGGTCTCTTGGAAAAATTCTCAGATGGATAGTTGAAGGTAGCGAAGGGTTAGCGGATATATGCGCAGCTACCACATTGGCAACCTGATCTATCGAAACATAGCTAGCTCCTCCTACCGAGACGTTACTGTTCGAACTCGTCGCTGCTGTAATAGTTGAGAAAGACACAGGACCGTTCGAAACAACCGCTGCCACTTCTTGTCCCTGATACAAAGCTGCTTCCGTCTTTGCAGTGCTCTTAGCAGTGCCCGCCTCCACCTGAACCTTCGTCTGGGCGCTTAGGATCGAAACTCCTTTGCCACTTAAGGTTTCCTTAGTTGAAACTGCCGATTGAATTTGTGGAGCCTCTAAAAAAGGTTGTGACATAGGAGTAGCTTGCGTGCTTGGAGATGGTTTCAAAGAGACCGAAGTCACGTTCTGTTGGGAAGTAGTTCTAGATGGTTGATCTTGGCCAAAGTTTCCTTTTTGCAAACTTTGAGTCACCGAGTTGATTCGACCAACTTCAGAGCCGTTCAAAGGAGCAAGTCCAGAACTTGACTGCGAGACTTTAGAGTCAGTCACTGAGTTCGGTGGAACGCTTTGATCTATCGCAATAGTTGGCAGACCATCTATCGGTGTAGTTGTGTTCTTAACAACTAAAATATCGTTCGATGTTGGCAATGAAGACTTCGAAGACGGTGTCGCTACATCTATCCTTGCGTTAACCTCAGCCGTAGAAGTTAGGGGAGCCTGTCCTTTGGTCACAGGAGTCTTTGTTAGTTCAAATCCGGCACTAACTACAGCAACTTGACCCTCTGGCTTTGTCTTTATAACTGAAATTGACGATGCACTCTGCTTCTTGAATCGTTCTAGTGGCGGTTGGTGCAAAGTTTGGGGACTAGCGACTACTGACACCTGAGCAACTACCTCAAGAAGGGCGTTGAAGCCTGGATCCTTAGTGGCTCTCCCTTTGCTTGGTGAAGCGCTCGAATCTGCGCTCGATACAGTCGTACTTTTTGAACTAGGCGATACTGGCATCAGGAACTCCCTTGCATGATAGACATCACAGATTTAACGTAATTTTGCGTCTGAGGGTAAGGCGGTATTCCGCCATAGCTTTGAACTGCCCCATCACCTGCGTTATAAGCTGCAAGAGCCAGAGGTACGGAACCAAAATTTTGAAGTTTTTGAGCGAGCAGGTAGGCCGCTCCATAGATAGCCTGCGTTGGATCCATAGGATTTACGCCGATTGAACTAGCCGTCTGTGGCATTATCTGCATAAGACCCTGAGCGCCTGCATTCGAGACGGCGTTAGGATTGAAGTTAGACTCCACCTGAGCCACCGCTTGCAACATTCCTTGTGGAAGACCATAGATGTTCGTCGCCGCTGCAAACGTCGCCCCTAAGGAGGTAGGTTCATTTACGACTGTAGAGTTAGACGTATTACCTGACGTTTCAAGATTACTAGGTGCTTGGACCTGTACAATTGAGGTTGGGGTGCCTACATTAGTTATGGAAACCGTCTGTCCCGTAGTCGGAGCGTCAATCATTTGATCGTTACCGATATAGATACCAACATGATAAGCGGGTGAGCCATAAAATACCAAGTCTCCAGGCTGTGCTTGCGACAACGACTGAACGGGGGTACCAATTTGGCTCTGCTCCGCCGCAGTTCTCGGAATAGATACACCTAGATCAGAAAATACATGCTGCGTGAAGCCAGAACAGTCAAACCCAGTCTTTGGAGAAGTCCCACCCCAGAGGTATGGAACTCCCAGGTACTTCTCGGCATCCGTTATAACACGTTGCCCAAACGACGCCTGGCTAGCGTAGTTCGACGAAACGCCAACAGGAGAGGTGGGGCTCGCCG
>JAKBGL010000119.1 GCA_021833085.1 Actinomycetes bacterium
CAGTCACTAAAGCTCTTGAGATCCCCATCTAACTGGGAATCCTTTCTCCAACAACCTGGCATCCTGGAGTTAGTTCAGCATACCTAGACACTACAGACCCATTTACGACGATCGATCCGGGTGGAACAATCGCTCCATGTCCAACGATCGAACAGTCGATAAGAGCGCCCTCGCCGACGACGGCACCTGGTAGCACTACAGAGTCTCTCACTGTAGCCTGGGAGCAGATAGTAACCCCTTCCTCCAATACAGAGTTTCTCACATCAACGATACCTTCGAAGACGCAGTCTCTCCCGACGTAGCTACCTTTGACAGACACAAGCGGATCCACCGATACAGATCCGTCTAAACCCTCCCCAGCACTTTGAAGTCCCGATAGGTCAGATCCCTTTATGTTTCCCTTCAATATGTCTAAAGATACCTTCAATAACGAGGCCGGAGTTCCTGCATCTATCCAATAACCCGGCATCTCAAGTGCAAAAAGCTCGCGGCGCTTCGCCAACTCTGGGAACACAAGTCTCTCCATCGATATAGGCACACCTACTTGAGCTACAGTCAGTGCTTCGGGTTCAAAGACGTAGGCGCCAGCATTTATCAAGTTTGTTGGAGCGCTGTCAAGAGCCGGTTTCTCCACAAAACTATGGACTCGCCCATGTTTATCAGATACCACCACACCGAATCGAGACGGATCATCGACTGGAGTAAGTGCGATGGTTGCCATGCCCTTACTCTTTTTATGGAACCTAACAAGACTGCTCAGATCAAAACTGGAAAGTATATCTCCATTTACAACTAAGAAGGTCGAATCGATCTGAGCTGTATCAACAGCCAAGCGCACTGCTCCAGCTGTATCTAGCGGTTCGCTCTCAACCGAGTAACGAAGTTTGACTCCCATGCTTTCACCGCTTGGGAAAGCCTCTTGAAACACGTCTGGGAGATATCCCAGAGCCAGCACTGCTTCCTCAACTCCGTGACTACGGAGGTGTCTTAGCACCCGTTCAAGCATCGTTACTCCAACCACAGGAATCATCTGTTTAGGTACGTCAATGGTCAACGGCCGAAGTCTTGAGCCAAAACCGCCCACAAGCACAACTGCTTTCACAGATTAAACCTCACCTTCTCGATGGGGACAAGCAACGTCCCAATACTAACCTGGAACAGAACCGCCTGAGGCAGAAGTTGAAGCCGATGTGGAGGAACCTTTCGGACTTTGGGTGCCTTTAGAGGCACTAGCTACAGTTGAAGAGGTAGACGCACTGCTCACCAAGGCTATTTCAGATGGAGGTTTAGTAGGACTTTGGCCTTTTGCAAGTATCGATATGGCAATTAATTCATCATTTTGAAACTTTACTAAACTCGGCGAGTGGTAGATCGTTGGCGTCGTCACTAAAAGTGAGGGCCATACGTCATACGTCACCGAAGCTCCCTTACCTCCACAAGCAGTCTTTAGACTCACCGTTCCTTTCCCCGGAAAAGTAACCGAGGTTGAGGTAATCTTTATCGAGGACTCTCCGGACAAGAAGTTAGCTAGGTTTGCCTTAGAACCCGTGGCCGCTGCAGAGACCGGCGCGACCTCTATTAACCCGTTTCCGCTCGAATAGAGCCCTCCAGCGGTAGTTCGCGCTGCAGCAGGGAGACTCGGTTCATACTTGCCACAGACATCTAAACCGAAAGCCACTTTCCACTTCGTACCTATAGCGGGCAACGCTGACGTGGACGCCGTAGGTTGTATCTTCTCGTAGCGAGAGTAACCGATGATAAATATACCACCAAGAACGATCGCTCCTAGCGAGGAGTAGTAGCCTATTGGGATCTGTTTTCTCACCTTTGAGGAACGACCTGACGCGGCCGCTCTTGCAACTTTTCTTGAAGCGTTCGAGTTCATTTGTCTACCAGGTTATCGACTTTCTTTGAGGTTACCTTCAACTAGATACTTTGCGCACTAACAGTGAGGTTAAGAACCTTAAACTAATCCCTAAAACCTCAAGAATAAGCAATGGTCCAAAAGAGTTCTTACTTTTTGCATAGAGCCACATAGAGCGATGGTGATGATACAAAGAAAAGATCGGTCTGCGTGCAGAGCTTTCTCCTTGACTATGGACTACTGCAACCTTGGGATAGTAGATAACCTCAAACTTCAATCTTTCGACACGTTCGCACAGGTCCACATCTTCACAGTAGAGAAAGTACTTCGGATCAAACCCACCAACCAACCGAAATGATGAACCTCTAATTACAAAAAAGGCTCCCGAAACCCAAGGCGCGTTAACTGGTCGATCTAGATCGACACCGTCTAGGCGATACCACTTTGAAACTGGGTTCTCTCTCCAAAACAACCCCAGGAATCCGTGGACAAGCGAGACAAAAGGACTAGGAAACCTTCTTACGGAGGGATAACGATCTCCGGTGGCGGTAAAGATTTTAGGCGCCGCAATCGCTACTTGAGGAGAGGTATCAAGAACTCTTAAAAGTTCACTTACCACCGAAGAGGTCATCAAAATATCGGGGTTAGAGACGACTAGGTAGTCAAAGTTCGAGAGGTAGGAGGCGCCAAGGTTCACAGCCCTTCCAAAACCGATGTTCTTGCCGGTTGAAACGACTGTATAAGTAAATCCTTCTCTTTGGACCCTATCCTGATGGGAGACACAGGACCCGTTATCCACCAATACAACCTCGTGGACGCCGTCTCGTAGCAACTCAACGACGAGAGGTTCAACCTCAGAAAGCTCTTGGCCGTATACGACCACTACAGCTCCGACATAAGCGGTGGACATCTATGCAATCTCCCCTAACAACTCGATTAGAGAGTCCTCCCACTTTGGCAGTAGTGACAGTCCTGAGTTTTTAAGCGCGAAGTTCTCTAACACTGAAAACTTGGGACGCCTAGCCTTACGATCACTTGGCAGGTCTGCCGAAGAGATGGGATGCACCGTTATGTTCTCCAAAGCAACGACCTCTACCACCTTACGAACTACTTCGAACCAGCTAGCAGCTCCTTGTCCAGTAACGTGGTAGAGTCCACCGAGCCCGTAAAGCACCATCTCAAGCGACTTCTCTGCTAAGTCCTTTGCAACCGTCAGCGATCCAAACTGATCGTTCACGAATCGCAGTTCCTGTTCTTGCGAAATCAACTTCAACACGGTCTTTATAAGATTATTTCCGTATCGTCCAACGACCCAAGATGTTCGAAGACAAAGATCTGTCGGCCGAAGCTCTCGTTCCCCCGCTAACTTAGACTTACCATACACAGAGATCGGCTTGGGTTCGTCCCACTCTATGTAGGGAACGTTGGAGGAACCGTCAAATACATAGTCACTCGAAAAGTGCACAACCTTTGCGTCTATCTTCGATGCTGCTTGTACGAGATTTCTAACTCCAAGTGCATTCACGCGAAAAGCAACCTCGGGAAGGTCCTCGCAAAGATCAACCTTGGTCATAGCTGCAGCATTAAAGATAACGTCTGGAGAGAAGTCCCTGACTACGCTATCGACAGCTTCCCTATTACCAACATCAAGAGTCATCGAGTCAGTTGCAAAAAGCGACACTGTTTTAGCGTGGTTTGAACAGGCTTCGACAAGCTCTTTACCTAACTGCCCATTAGATCCTACTACCAGAACTCGCATCTAAAGGTTTTGACTCCAACTCGACACTCCTTCGGTTACGGGAGCCTTTCCCTTTAACGGTTCCCACCAAGCTCTATTGTCGAAGTACCACTGGACAGTTTCAGATAGTCCCTTATCAAAGTCGATCAAAGGCTCCCACCCCAAAGTGCTACGGATCTTCGTCGAGTCAAGCAGATATCGCCGGTCATGAGAGGGACGATCCGGAACTAACGTCTTCAACGACTCAGGTTTGCCTAGGAGCGACAGAACTTGGTCCGCTATCTCGACAATCGACTTCTCCACTGAGGTCCCGACGTGGTAGGTCTCACCTTCCATACCCTGTTCGATCACCAAGTCGATCGCTCGAGCATGGTCTAACGCGTGAATCCACTCACGTCTATTGTTCACCGAGGCGTAGAGGGGTAACGGTAGGTTGTCGAGAGCGTTAGTAGTAAAAAGTGGAATTATCTTCTCTGGAAACTGATACGGACCGTAGTTGTTCGCACAGTTAGTTATAGATATCGGCAGTCCATAGGTATAGTGATACGACCGTACCGCATGATCACTCCCGGCCTTCGATGCGTTGTAGGGTGTCCGAGGGAGGTAAGGGGAGCTTTCCGTGAAAGAGTCAGTAGAGTCAAGTTCCATATCACCATAGACCTCGCACGTAGAAACGTGATGGAACCTACCCACCCCTACCTCTCTACATGCTTCAAGAAGTCCTAAGGTAGAGATTACATTGGTTTGGAAAAATCTTTTCGGATCCAGTATTGCCAATGAGTTGTGAGACTCAGCTGCAAAGTTTACAACCACATCTACCTTGTGATCTCTAAGGAGTTGCGTCACTAACGCCGTGTCGCCGATGTCTCCCTCAACAAAGGTTACCCAGCTCCCAAGGTCATTGAGGCTCTCCCGGCAACCCGCGTAGGTAAGCGCATCCAAAACTACGACCCTATCTTTAGGATGGGACTGACTCCAGTATCGAACGAAGTTTGAT
>JAKBGL010000007.1 GCA_021833085.1 Actinomycetes bacterium
GCAATCCCAGCCACACTACTTAGGTTGTCATCTACGGTTACGGAGGAGACTGAAGTATCTACCGTCATGCATGAGCCTCCTCTCCATAGAGGTGGGATAGTTGTTTATTTACAACCACGGTACTTTTCAGATCCGTCAGTGTGATAACTGGAATACCGGGTCCGACGGATACCGAATCCTTAGTTGAGGTCTTACATACATCGTGGCACGTTCCATCTGTGCTACAGCACAACGAACAGATTGTGCCAACGTGAAATGGGCACACCGCCATATCTAGAGATTCAAATGTCTCCTCACAACGGCAGCAGTCGTACTCACTGTCCCCATTTGGAAGCTCACTTGAACGGGCGATATAGTATCGTCCTTTCGTTATCGCCGCGACAATTGGAGGAAGGATAAGGCCAAGAATGAGAGCTATAAAGGCTGAACCTTCCTTTGCGGTCGATCCAAACACGCCGAAGTAGGCGGTAAAGGAAGCGGCAGCGGCGACAAGCATCGATCCAAAACCGACAGGATTGAAGTTGTACAGGTGAGCCCGTTTGAACTCTATGAGCGGTGGGCTGAGTTTCAGGAGCTTTTTATTGATGACAAGATCGGAGACAAGGCAAGCAATCCACGCTATGGCAACATTTGAATATACTGCGAGAACTTGAATGATCGCTGAGAAAATACCCGCTTCCATAACCACTAGCCCTAGTGCGACTTGGAAGATCAGCCAAATTACCCTTCCTGGATGGCGATGGAGAATGCGCGAGAAGAAGTTCGACCAAGACAGAGAACCGGAGTACGCGTTCATAATATTGATTTTCAATTGAGACAAAATAACCAAGGCTCCAGCCATAACTAGAGCGATCTCGTTATGACCGACCAACCGTGAAAACGCTTCATCAAACATCGTTACAGGTACGTTTGCAGAGGCAAGTCCAACCCTTGGAAGCGCGTAAGCCGTAAGTAGAAGTCCAGCCAGGAAGGCAAAGATTAAAATGAACACCATCCCTGGACCTCCCAGAATGACCGCTGCCCACCAACTCCGACTGTTTTCAGAGGTTCGGTTTGGCATAAATCTCAAGTAATCACCTTGCTCTCCAGATTGCGCAGCACCCGAAAGCTGTGCTGCCGCAACTGCAAATAGTCCAGCTAAAACCAAGCTTCCAGAGGGTCCTTTAGCTCCGCGAGTGGCAGGACCTAGATGGGTCATGGCATGCACTGACCCGGGAGCCAGAAGAACGGAGACGACTCCAATTAAGAGTAATAACACCCACAAAGGCTGCGTCCAAGCTTGAAACTTTGCGGTGAATCGCATACCGTAGACAACCAAAGGAACTATGGCGACGCTAACCACCACATAGCTCAAGTGGATTTCGAGTCCCGTCAACGCCGTAATTGCTTGGGCCATTATGGATCCCTCAAAAGCAAGATAGATAAGCGTAAAGCTGGCATAGACGAGCGAGGTAACGGTGGACCCAAGGTATCCAAAGCCCGCTCCACGCGTGAGAAGATCTATATCGATGTTGCGATCAGCTATGTAGTACGCCAGCGGAACTGCGGTAAGAAAGATTATGAATCCCGCTACTAGAAAGCCCCCTAAGGCGTTTGAAAATCCAAATCCAAGGGCAAAACTCCCCGAGATCGCATACCCGGCCATAGCTGCGAGACTGCCGATTGCGGTAATCCAAACCTGCCACGGATGCCACTTTCGGAAAGCGGTAGGTGTATAGCGAAGAGAGTAGTCCTCCTTCGCCGGATCATTAGCTAGTTTCATATCTTTCTCCTTAGCGAAGTGTCTTGTTCTGAATTAACTAACTATTGAGCCAAATTTTTTCTAAATTCTTTCAACCGAGTAAAGCGTTTGTTGCGCCAATAGCTTCGAGATTCACCACGCTCTGAGCTGGACTGTTCACAATGCGACGGGCTGTTACGCCATCTTTTCGTTTCAGCGTTAGATAAAAGGGCTGGTGCTTAGTGTTCAAAGCTTGGACTCCACGAAACCTAGATGAAACTTTGTGCATTTATAGTTTCCACTATGTCAGATGGTCAGAGTTCACTCCGGCATAAAAGAGACGGATCTTGGGAGGCAGCCCCAACTCGCGATCTGCTGCGCGCTTATCTACAAACACTCCAAATAGAACCAGGGAAACGTCTTCCCTATGAGAACCAGCTTGCAAAAGACCTCGGCTGTCATAGAGCCGCTCTCCGAGAGGCACTAAATCTACTGACGACGGATGGACTGTTATCGAGAAGACGTGCGGTTGGGACCTCTCTTAGATTCTCAGTTCCATCGCTTCTCCTGAACGAAACTCTCAACTTGGCTGAAACTATCGCAAGCATGCAGAGCGAAGATGAACGCGTTGCGGCTACTCCCATAGCAACAGTTCACTACGAAACACTCACCAAAGAACTAATTGACGCTCCCCCACTAATGACAGAGATGTTTGGATACTCTAACGATTTAGTCGTTGTACACGTCGAACGAGTTGTGATGATCGGAACTTTAAGGGTGGGACATTGGGATCTAATCGTGCCCAACCTTGGCCGACCAGACGCACTAGCTCACTGGTCACAAGAACTCAATTTTCACAGCCTCCTGAAGGCCTGGGTGAACAGAATCTCGCTAGCTCCAAAGACGCCTCTCCTGGAACGGATACAGATTGAAGCGGGGAAAGCAGCCGTTAGTACTTCAAAAGCTCTTCAACTACCTCAAGATCGCCCTGTCTTGTTGATACGACGCCAGATCTCTATACACGAGAACATCTTTGCTTTAGCGCTCGGGCGTTGCGTATCCCCAGCAGCCACCTTTGAAGTGTTCCTCAGCCATAGCCTTGATGACTAAGTGAGCGTAACATAGTCGCGTCGGATAAAAAATGAATTCGTTCAGGTTTAAAACATGACAACCATTTCTAGATATTGAACTAGAAATCCTCCAACCTCCGGCTTCGTCACCTTGGAACCAGAACTACGGCAACCTATATCACGGTACCTCTGCAACATATCATTGCAGTAGTCATCAAATAATATGGTCCCAGTTACCCTCCTATTGGACCCATGCGCCTTCAAATGGCACAAAAAACTCTCATTACCGGCTCCGTTCCCGTTTCTCACACGACTTGGGCGAGACCTGTTATGGTGTAGCTATCATCTCGGTGACACTATCCAATAACTAACTGATAAAAATCCATGTAGCCTGGGTATATATGAACCCTAAAGATATAACGGCTACCGAAGAGTCGCCTTCTCCAAGCCGTTTAGCCAATTCCTTATCTCCCTATCTCAGACATCACTCCACTAACCCAGTCGATTGGTGGCCGTACTCCCAAGAAGCGCTAGATGAGGCCAAAAAGAGAGATGTACCTCTATTCATATCGATCGGATACTCCTCGTGCCATTGGTGCCATGTAATGGAGAGCGAAAGCTTTGAGGATCAACGGGTCGCTCAGCTGATAAATTCAACCACTGTTCCTATCAAAGTCGATCGTGAGGAACGTCCTGATATCGACGCGATCTACATGGAGGCTCTTATCTCTATGTCCGGCTCAGGAGGCTGGCCTATGACGATCTTCGCCACTCCCCAAGGACGTCCGTTCTTTGCAGCTACCTATCTTCCTAAAGAACCCAAGGGTTCACTGCCAGGTTTTATCCAACTCCTCGAAGCTGTAGACGAGGCGTGGCAGAGCCGCAGATCACAACTCCTCGAAGAGGCGGATAGGGTTGCAGATGCTATCTCAAATAGGTCTACGGTCACTTACAGTCACGGCACACCCCTGCCCACAACAAAAAACGAGAGTAGCCAACCTTTAAAGGCCTCAGCCAAGGAGTTCATGTCGGCCTTCGATAGCGCTTGGGGTGGTTTCGGAAGGGCACCTAAGTTCCCTCAGCCCCATATCTTGGAGCTTCTCATGAACTTCCAGATACTATGCCACGATAAGGACTCTCTCTCAATCGTGAACAAAACATTCGACCATATCATGCGAGGTGGCGTCTTCGATCACGTTGGGGGTGGACTCTTTAGATACTCGACCGATCGATTCTGGATCGTACCTCACTTTGAAAAGATGCTATATGACCAGGCCGGTCTAGTTCATGCATTGACATCACTTCATGCGCTAGAGGGAAGTGACGACGCCGTATTCGTAATCGACCAGGTGCATCGTTTCGTCTCTGAAACCTTATACCTACCCAATGGCGGAGTTGCAGCCTCTCAAGACGCCGACTCACAAGGCGAAGAGGGCGCATTCTACCTCTTTAGAAAGGAGGAGATTAAAGAGGCTCTTGGAGACAGAGCGCATCTCATCATAGATAACTACGGCGTTACAAGAGCAGGTAACTTTGAAGGCAGAAACATCTTACATAGAGGTATGAGTGGACCTTTGAACTTGGGGGAAGAGGTAAATAGGTCACTAAGAACACTTAAGGAGTACAGATCACAACGAGAAGCCCCAGAGGTCGACGCAAAGGTGATTACCGAATGGAACGCTATGTGGATTACGGCTCTTTTTTATGCTGGTAGAGTCCTAAAGAACGAGCAGTACATCAAAGAAGCGCGTGTACTACTTGATTTTCTAATTACCAATCACACAGAACCTCAGGGCCAAGTCTTTCACACCTCCTACCTAGGAGTACGATCGCAACTTGGATACCTAAGCGACTACGCCTGGCTCCTCACAGCGCTTTTGGAAGGTTTTTACGCCACCGGAGAGCACAGCTTCATTGCAAAATCGAAGATCTTGGCAGACTATGTCATCGCTCATCACTTCGACCATGATGAAGGAGGATTCTACCTTTCAGATAGATCTTCTTCGCTCATAGCTAACCCAAAGGAGATCTTTGATGGAGCAACGCCATCTTCAAACGCTGTGATCACCAGAGCCTTACTTCGACTTGGAGTTGCGCTTGACGACCACGAGACTCTGAAGGTAGTCGACAAGACAGTTGAATGGGGGTATGGAGCCACTTTAGCCTCGCCTTCTGGCGCCGCTTCATTCTCTCTTGGGATATACGAAGTCGGTGGAGGCTTGAATGAACTTGTCGTAGGCGATCAAGCACCAGCTGAGCTGATAAAGTTGTGCCGAACTCGATATCTTCCAAATACGTTGTTATGCATAGGGCCGTTTGGCAATGGGCCTATCTACGAAGGTAGAGATATGCGCTACGCTTATCTATGCGAAGGGTATAGCTGTAAAACCCCGACGAGAGACACAACGGAACTAGAGAGGATGCTGGGTTGACGGCGACTGACGCTCCCAAAACACTAGACAAGAGAGGTCGTTCACTAAAGTATGTGTGGATAGGTCAAGTCGAAAAGGAACACCTTCTCATCGAACTTGACACTCTAAGGATAGTTCGTACCCTAGTGGAGCGATCCACCTTTGATGAACAGACGCTGAAGGTTGGATCCGTACTTGAACTCGTAGACGTTAGGAACGACTTCATATCTGATCAATCACGTCCAGAGCTACTATTGGCCAGCGACTTCTTTTTTGCACAGAATACTCTCACCAAGAAACGTCTCATCAAGACTCTAAAGCGGCTCTCTATCTCATCAGCGGAGCCATCACCATGGAGGCACGGTCTGTCAACCTCCTACACTCTTTTTGACGGCTCTACGCCTTCTGTGTGCGTAGTCGAGCTTCAAAACAAGGTCGCCCTCTTTAAAAACAGCAGAGACGGTGAAAACCACGTCGGCTTCAACTGGAATGGCATTTTCCAAAGTTTCCCTTTTACGAAATCGCTCGACATGGCTCTAAAGTTAGACCTCACAGACCGTGCCACAAGCAAAAAAACTATCAGGCGCACCTTGGGTTTCTACCCACGTTACGTCCTTATCGCGTACTCTCTACCGTTTGATGGATACTGTAAAAAGCTCGCTGTAGCGCTTTTTTGAACTCTTTAGTCAACGCTACGGTTACCAAAACTTCCAAGGCCATTTCTATGGAGAAACCATCGTCACCGTAGATACCGCAAGTAATCACCCACAAATCAGTGAACACGTCTCGTTGAATCACAAGCAAAGAAACAAACGTCAGTCCGGTACAACCTCGTCTATAAAGCAGGGTCCTGACATATGTTTTACTCAGCCTACTCAGTTAGATTCTCTCTGATAGCTCACGCAAAAGCAGACAGTTACCCGCCCGTGTATCTTGGAGATAGTCCAGCTGGTAGAGCTTTATACCTTCCAACCCACAGGTCTTTACAAACCATCCGCAATGTATTTAGCCGAGCCCAATGGAAATCATGCAGCAAGTCTGAGTCACAATCAACACTTGTTGTGTTCCTCTTAGGATGAGGAGTATTCACCCGTCGCCACCAACTCCCCGTTGAAGTTCACCCAAAAGCCGGGAGAATGACGCCGGCGAACTCTACGACGTGAATGCTCCAGCGATCTTCGTGTCCCAAATAACTACCCCTTCCCATACTCGTCAAAGCGTCCTTTCGAGAGATTTCAACTCAGTAGCTCAAAAGCACGAGGTATCTAGACTAGATTAAAGGTAGACGCTATACAAAACAGCAACAGAGCCGCAGAAAATAGGGGGATTATGTCAAAGGTTCCTTACTGGTTCGACTCCCTTTCCTCACACGGAGCCACACCTGAAGATATCCAATCAACCATAGAAACTGTAAAAGAAAAATCTGGATTTATCCCAAACATATTTACTCTCCTAAAAGATAGGCCGGAGGAGTTCAGGGCATTCTTCGCCTACCATGACGCATTAATGAATGCCGACGGCACTCTATCTAAAACAGAAAAAGAGATGATCATAGTGTCAACCTCCGCGGCAAACGACTGCATCTACTGTGTCATCGCACACGGAGCCATACTGAGAGTTCGGTCAAAAAACCCTACGATCTCCGATCAACTCGCTGTCGACTTCGAAATGGCCGACATTAGCGAGAGAGAAAGAGTGATGTTGCGCTTTGCACACAAAGTCTCCTCACATGCAAAAGACATATCTGAGGAAGATTTCGAACCACTTCGTGACCACGGATTCACAGATGAAGACATCTGGACCATCGGATCTCTTGCAGCGTTTTTTGCGCTATCGAACAGGCTCGCTGGCATGAGCAGGTTGAAGCCAAACCGAGAGTTCTACACCCTTGGTCGGAGTATAAAGGACTCCTAGCGTAGAGATTTCGAAGTACTAGAAGACCCTAACCTCTTAGAGCTCCGTCCCTTAGCCACTCTGTATCCACCCACGACCACAGCCGCTACGGCAGCAATCTCAATAACATGAAAGGCTAACGAAGCAAAAGAAAGCACTATCGAACCTACAAAAATAACTACGACTACAGCCGCTCCTGCTAAAAGTAACTTTTTCATAACAAACCTACTACTTTCCTGGAAGGTACTTCCCTATATAACCGTCCGTACCAAAAAAACTCCTATCGGAGTATCTACGGACGAAAGAGACAACACCAGCTCCAATGATTACAGCCAAGACTAACGATACCAACCGCTTCTCCTTCTGGAACGTCTACGACCTTTAAGCATCCAGAAAAATCCAGCCATAATTAGAAACGGTGCGAATCCTTGAGCAAGTGGCAAAATGGTAACGAACACCATTAGAAGAAACGGGAACATTACCGCCGCTGCCGCCACACTTAGCATCGGATACACCGACGAGAGTGGTCTCTGCGTGGGTTGGCACGCCTTCTGCGCAGCTACTTGCATCTTATATCTCGGATTACCGATACGCTCAATTAGATTAGGCCCACTTGGAAGGTCGCTCACCAATACCGAAAGATCCTTATAAGTCAAAGCCTGATGCATTCGCTCAAGCCTGTCCTCAAAGTCAGATACGGTCAAACGCCCGTCTTGGTAGGCGGTTCTAAGTTCTGCTTCCACCTGAGTTCTATCGTCATGGGAAGCCCTATAGCTCATCCAATCGTTAGTCATAACATCACTATAGCGAATCCAAAAAAACTAATTCATGATAGTTGGTCAGATATATAGAGAAAAACTTAGATAAATCCGCGATCTCCTATTATTGTAAGTCGGTTCAAAGCTTGATTTAAAAAAACTCTTTAGGATTCGGTTACATCACGATAGCAATTGATCCTTCAGCACACCGTTCATGTAGTCCTCTATTGAAATTCACAGTAATTACTTTGAAAACACCGCTAAAATAGCGTCCAACTAGGATCACTATCGTGGCCTTTGCCTATAGAACATCTCTTTAGAGACCAAAGGTCAGCCTCATCCTTGAAAGGAAGGCGTCATGGGTAGAACTCCAGACCCCCGAAGAAAAGAAGAACTCATAAACGACTCCGTATCTTACGTTCTAACTCACGGCGTAGCAACTTTGAGCCTAAGGCCACTGGCTGCCTCTTTAGATACCTCTGCAAGAAACCTCCTCTACCACTTTGAGACATCGGCAAAGCTTCTTGAACTCATTATGGACGAGATAAGGTTTCGAGAGATCGAGTCATTGAGAACTGACCTAAAAAACTCAAAGACCGAGGCAGAGATCGAAGACGCAATCAATCAGCACATCGAAAACTTCAAAACAACCATGAGAGCCTACATTGAGTACTCCTTTTCAATCTCATTTAACAATGCTCATCGACGTACATACCTAGGTGACGTGGTTGCAAGGTGGAGGGAGGCACTAAAAGAGATGGCACCTACCGACCTTTTGACATCATCGTTCATTGACCAGGAACTCGATAACGCCTTTGGGACCATACTGCTGCGCCTGAGTAATATACGGCAGATAGACCTTTGAGAGGTGCTCAAAGAGCAATAAGACGTCCTCCTTACCCTAACACACAGAACTCCTTTCCCAAGGAGCAATGTCTTGGCTCAGTGCAACTCTAGAAGTGCTGCAACAGCCACGTTAATTTTTTCACCGACGTTTAACTCAATCGATAAGTCTGACTCCACGACGATCTCGTCCCTCAGACCTTCGACACCGAGGAGGATTCGCACTTTCCGTCCAAGACGCCTAAAGATTATAATCTCGCCAGTAAACCAAAACCGGACCCCGCTTTTATTCTCATCGATGTAAACCACAAAATCTGTAGCTCTAACCGCAACGTAACGTGTCGATTCAGAGATATTCAAATCCGGGACTCTAAGTTTTACAAACTCAATAGGGAAGAAATTTTCAACACCTAAGACCGCTGCTTCTTCTACTGTTCTTGGCGAACCAAAGATCTCCTCCGCACCTCCGGCTGAAATAGTGCAACCGTGGGCTAGTACGACAACATCATCGCCTAACACTACTGCTTCTTCTGGATCATGCGTTACGAGAACCAAGATGGTTGGATTTTCAGCTGTCCAAAGCATAACCTTACGCTGGATCTTCTTTCGAAGAGCAAAGTCCATGGCGGCAAACGGCTCATCAAGTAACACAAGGTGAGGACGGGTTAGGAACGCTCTAACCAAAGCCACTAGCTGACGTTGACCACCGGACAAAGACGCTCCTTCTTTGTCTAACAGTTCCTCTATATCGAAGCGGCTAATAAGCTCTTCAAAGAACATCTTCGAAGTAGCATTTCTCCTTCGCACAATCTCTAACTCATCTTTTACCTTATATCCCTTTGACACCCCCGAGGACTGGGGAACCCAAGTCACCTTGTATCGACCGAGATAGCCGTCCTTGGGAACCCCTACAGTATCTGACACCCTAAGATAGCTAGCTTTAGAGACCTGGTTGAGGCGCGACACTCCCGCTAGGTACGAAAGCGCTAATGACTTCCCTGATCCCGAGAAACCCAAGATCGAAAGCGACTCAAAGGGTTGCTCGCACGACAATGATACCGAGAAGTCCTTGACGGAACCTTCGACGTTAAAGCTTGCATTCAACTCGTTTGGACCGGCCGAGCGATTGCGTTCCTGCTGCACCTCTCGCTGTAGAGCTTTGACCACCCATCTTGGAGATGGAAGGGATAAAAAGACAACAGAGCCAAGGGCTCCAAGGACCAACGTGACGAGTACTATGCCGACTGCAGATGGAACGCCAAAACCCGAGAACTGAACGTATGTAAATATAGGCAAGGAGTACGGGTGATAGGCGACAAGGATCGTGGCACCAAACTCCCCAAAGGCTCTGAGCCATCCAAGAGCCAACGCACTCTTTAACGGCCGCCAACTCTCAACTAGGGAGAAGGCTATAAAGGTTCGAGTTTTGGAGAATCCTAAAGTACTGGCCACAGCAACGGTCTCGGGGCCGCTGGCAGTAAATGCGGAACGAGAGATCTCAAATACAAATGGCAAAGATACAAATAGCTGCGCCAACGTTACCGCAGCAAAGGAGTTCACTAGCGAGCCGTGAAACGCACGACCTATCAGGGTATAGGGTCCAAAGGCAAGTAACAGCATAACTCCAGCGACTAGAGGTGGAAGACCAAGTGGTAGCCGCACGAGATCACCTAGAACTCTCGTCCACTTAGAAGTAGAGTTTGCCACTAAAAATGCTAACGGGATAGCTACTAGTGCATCTATAATCGTTGCAAGCGTCGTAGCACCCACCGAGACAAACGCTGCCGAGCTCACGCCTGAGAAGTTGACCTGGTTCCAATTTGCGACAACAAAGGAGAAAAATGCCAGCAGCGGGGCGGCAAGATAGAGAACTCCGAGGGTCGCAAGCCCACTTAGTAAACCTCCCCCAAAGGTGCTGCTTCGAGACATTTTGGCCAATCTCTACTTCGTTTACTTGATGATCGATCGAAGAGGAGCTGGAACGAGATCTACCGCCCCAGAGAGTTTCGGCGCAACAAGGGTGAGTCCAACCTTCTTTAAAAGACTTTGACCCTTTGGGGAGTAGAGGAACTGAATCAAAGACTCGGCTCCCTTCAAATGAGGCGCTCCTTTGACAAGCGCAACTGTAAACGTGGCGCCAAGATCGATTCCCGTTGATATAGTGGGGATCTTAGCAAGTGCAGCTTCATTAGAGTAGAAAAATCCCGCGTCGAGTTGACCTGCCTCAAGTCTGGAGACCAACGTCTCTTCAGGAAAGACCTGCGCGGGATTTTCGGTGGGGCCAAGTACCTTGCGCACAAGTCCAGGGTCATGCAACTTCGCCGCCTCCTCTTTCACAAGTTTTATAGTAAGAACTCCTTTAGGATCGAGCTTCGGATCAGTCCGACCCAATAGAAACCCTCTTTCAGTCATGACTTGATACCAGGGCTTCTTCCTAAGTTGGCCAGCAAAGGATGAGTTTGGATTGTACCCAATGACGAGCGGTGCTTTCGCTAGGTATAGGTACCAATTCACCCAGTTTCCATTGGCTTGTCCCTCTAAGGTAGCGTCTACCGAAGGCGATGCGGAGATAAAGACATCTGCAACTTCAACCCTATCTTTTATCTCATTTGCTAGCGCAGAGGCGCCACCAGGCAGTCCCTCTAAGGTAAAGCCGGTAGCTCTATCGAAAGCGGGTCCAATCACCTTAGTCACAGCGCCCACCAACGATCCAGCATAAAGAACGTCAACTGGGCCTGATCCTTTAATAATACCGGAGCTCTGAGTTGAAGCTGGAGAGACAGAGGTCGCACTTGCCGACAGTGCTCCATTCCCACAAGCACTTGTTAACATACCTCCCAGCAATGCCAAGGAGATAACCTTTGGAAAAGTACCGACAGATCGCACCAGAGAACATCTCAACGACAAATCCTCCCTATCATAATCAACGGTATCCCGAGATTGCCTGTAGCTCGAGGCGAAATCTTTGAGAAGTGATCTCCTCACCTACCTTGGCCAAAAGTCGCTCGTCAATAGCGCCTTTGTCGTACAGGAGCTCACTGCACTGCCAATCGACACTGACAAAGTGTAGTCCGTGAGCAAGAGCCGACGAAATAGACGTAAGACCGACATCGGCAGATCCCACAACTAGCTGTGTCGCTACCTGCTCATGATCTTTGCAACGAAGAAAACGTTCAAAAGCCTGCAGAGGATCCATACGCAAATGTGCCAGTTCTGAAAGCATAAAGTCAAAGACTCCTGAGCCCTCCGGTCGGCCCGCAAAGACGACATCAGATCCCACTAGATCGATAAACGACCCCGAAGTGGAGAATCCAGGTCGATACGCTAGTACAAGCTCCCACTTCGGTAGCGGGATCGACTCGAACCCTTGAGTATCTACCTGAGACCCCTCGGAGTGATGAAGAACGGCAAAATGAGTGTTTCGATCCTTAAGGTCCGAAATAGAGTCACGATTGGGCTTATTAAGCCAGCGATGATGGACCTTCGTTCCATACATCTCCACATACTGCGACAGTACCGCAAGAGCAGGATCACAACCTGTGTAGATAGTCGACTCCCAGCCCGAAAGCGAGATCTCTTTTACGCCATCTTTACCCTCATATCCTAATAAATCAGCGCCCATCGTCGTACCTTGGTGATCACTAGGCAGCTTTATTAGCCGCCTTTTGCCACCGAAATCAGCGACCATGAAGCGTGAGATCTCTAGTGCCTCTGGTTCAGTACAAGCCGCTTCGTCGCCAAAGAGGCACTCTACTGAGCTTCGAAGAACCTCAGCTATCTTTAAGGCTACGTCAACTCTCGGAGCAGAAGCCATGGACTCAACAGCGATATAAGACTGCCTAGATAGACCAACCCAAGAAGCAGTCTCCTGCTGAGTGAGACCGAGTTCAAGGCGTCGATCTTTGATCTTTGACACGAAGACTAATATAACATAGATGTAAAGACAACATGACATATATCGTGAATATGTCGTGTTGTCTTTACATGTTATTCGAGAAGAGTGCCTCGATGAAGCTCCCGTACGCCATAAGCTCAAGGTCTCTTCCTACTCTACCCACTAATTGAACGCCTATTGGGAAAGAGGATCTGCTTAGTTGAAAAGGTACGGTAGCCGATGGAGCTCTCGTCATATTGAAGGGGTAGGTAAATCGCACCCAGTTTGAATCATCAAATTCGCCCTTGCCCTGGGTGGTAAGTTCAGGAGGAGTACTCGCACACGTCGGAGTCATAAGCAGATCAAATCCTTGCATCTTATCGATAACTCTCCGTGAGATCTCATAGGACACACTTTGCGCTCTGAGAAGGTCTTGTGCCTTTAGGTCCATAACGTACTCTAGCCACTGTCTAGTTACGGGTTCGACCACCTCCCATCCACCTGTCCTTAGATCTTTCTCTACCCCAGATAGCGTGTAGGCCAGAGCCAAAGTCATAAATGGCTCTAACGGGTCTTCGTCTAAAATATCCTCGACTACCTCTACAGCTATACCTTGTGACTCGATTAATGACAGCGCCTTGTCGAACGCCGCCGAAACCTCAGGCGTAGTAGGTGCATACCCTAGAGTCTTTGAAGCCAGGATCCGACATGGCGATCGCTGTGAGGCCCAGTACTGATAAAAGAGTCCAAATGGACGCTCTTTGGAGCGGAAGTCCCTCTCATCAGGGCCAACCACTTCATCAAGGACGTAAGCGATCTCCTTCAAAGTCGCCGCCATCGGACCCACGCTACTCAGGTCACCCCAGGAACCATTCGAAGGTTCTACGGGGATCTGCCCAAAGGAGCACTTAAATCCCGAGATACCACATGCCGCAGAGGGAATGCGTATAGACCCGCCTCCGTCTGATCCGGTAGCAAGGGGGGTTAGGCCACCTGAAATCGCCGCGGCAGATCCACCAGAGGAGCCTCCAGCTGTTCTAGAAAGGTCCAGGGGGTTTCTAGTATCTCCAAAAACAGCATTTGTCGTCTCGGACCTTAAGCCAAACTCTGAAGTATTAGTCTTCCCCACGACGATCGCCCCCTGAGCAATCAGCCTGTTTACCATGATAGAACTTGCCTTTGAGGGCGGACTCAAGCGATATAGCGCAGATCCTTTAGTGGTGGTAAATCCACTGACATCCTCGAGGTCTTTTACTCCAAACGGCACACCTAACAGTCTCCCGTTAGTCTCTCGTTTAACGATCGCCTGATCTATCAGATCTGCATCGGCAAGCGCCCGGTCAAGATCTACCGATACGAAAGCTCCGATCTCGCTATTTTTCATCACATAGTTTGAAACAAACTCAGATAGCACCTCACGAGCTGAGATTACCTTGTTTGCGACCATGTCAGAGATAACGACAAGATCAACGCCCAAAAACACCTAATGACCTTCCGCGACGAGACCGAAGTCGTCTGTTTAACGTAGATAAGCTGTCACAACTTAACAACCAAAAGCTTTGCCGTGTATCACAAGCTATAGATTCTCCGAGCAAAAACTCTCAGCGCAGAAACTATATCGAGTCCATAACTCTTATCCCTGAGGCGGGAGAAGGCCATCGGCGAGCTTCTCCGCCATTGCCCAGCCAAAAACTACAAGAGAATCACAGTTTGACGCATTGACGTTCTCAAAGAACTGTCCATACCCTGACGAGTCTCGCCGCGTTAGATCACCATATACCAAGTATCCAACCGTTGATGCATCGCCGTTTATGATAAAGGTCTTGTCGTCAAGTTGTGATTCAGCTCCGTATCTCTTGGCTAGCCTTCGAGCCCAGGCTCGTTCTTCACCAGTTGGCTTGTGCCCCGGCCTAGGAACGATATCCTCAAGGCCTGCGTACAGATCATAGCCATCGAGCGAGACCATGCGAACCCCGACCAACACGTCTTCATCAGGGAAAGCAAGTAACGCCTTTCGGTACTGTTCAGCAAGGAGTTCGAAGAGATAGTCCTTTTCAAAGGAGTCTTCCTTCGACACCGACAGACCAATCAAGATACAGGGAGTACCGCCTATTCGTTCGAGTGTATAAAATACGAACCCACAAAGCTCACCATCTTGTCGAATGTAAGAACAAAGTACCCAGTCTTCGCGTAGTTTCGATAGAAAACCTATATCAAAACCAGCTCCCCTAGATAAGGCAAGCTCTGCGAACTCTGCAAGTTCTGCATCTCCGACAGTGATTGCGTCGCCGGTCGTTACGTCAATAGCCATATTTGAGCTACTCCTATTTTCCGTGAACGTTACTACCATGCTACCACTAATCACCGTACTATGCAGTAGCAAGGCGGCCCTTATATCTGCAAATAGTCGTTAAACAAAGACGCTACCGCCGAAGATCTCCCTTACTGCACCCACAAAGTTCGCTGAACCATCCACCCAAAAAGACTCGTCTAATATAAATGTCTTGTCTTCAATACAAAGCTCTAACGGCACTGTTCCTTTATGCTCGAGCACGAGACTCTTGAGTCGCTTCAAAGAGTCAATAGAAGCCTGTAACTTTGACAGCGTTAACCTCTGGACGTTAGGAGGCAACTCTTGATTGAGTTCCAAGATGCGGATCTCGATAGCGATTAGCTTGGGTTGATCCTCTCTGAGATCTAGTTTTCCCTTCAACAGATACGCAGTATCCTCCTCCAAGATCTGGTTATACTCGGCCATCGTTTTAGGGAAAACAAAGACTTCGATCTGGGAGTCGAGATCTTCTAGAACAAAGTTTGCCATAAGCTCACCACGTTTGGTATACCTACGAGCAAGTGACGTAGCGATACCGGCAACGGTCACCATCTCTTCTTTGCCTTTAGCATCACCTAGCTCTTTCAAAGACGCTATGGTCGTCGATGCACTTCGTTTGAGCACCTCCTCGTATCCTTTGAGAGGGTGGTTGGAGACGTATAGACCTAACATCTCCTTTTCGAAGGTAAGTAGCTCTTTTTGATCCCACTCTTCGTCTGGGACATCTAGCTCGAGAGTTAGCATTGTGTTCTTGTCCTCGTCGATAGGGTCAAATAGAGAAAACACACCTTTTGCCGCTTGCTTCTTCGCATCCAACGCCTTAGAGACTGCGTACTCATGAATGTTCAACAACCCCTTGCGGCTGTGACCTAATGAGTCGAAGGCTCCAGACTTTATGAGTGACTCGATCGCTCTCTTATTCAGTACCACAGGATCTGAACGCATAACAAAGTCGCCAAAGGACAGATATGGACCGTTGTTCATACGTTCGGTTACGATCAAAGAGACCAGCGCCTGGCCCACGTTTCTCACCGCGGCGAGACCAAAGGAGATGGCTAGATCTCCGTTTGAGGACTTAATAACTGTAAAGTCAGCCATCGAGGCGTTGATATCTGGTACATGAACCTCAACACCTTGGGAAGCTGCCTCATTCAAATAGACAGCAGTCTTTTCCTTGTCATCTTTGACAGACGTCAGCAACGCAGCAAGGTACTGCACCGTATAGTTTGCCTTGAGCCATGCCGTCTGATAGGTTACAAGACCATATCCATACGAGTGGCTTTTGTTAAACGCATAGTCCGCAAAAGGTTCGATGATATCAAAGAGTTTGGTGCCTATCTCCTTGCCATAACCCGTCTCTACACATCCGTTGACAAACTTCTCTCGCTCAGCGGCGATCATCGCCCTAATCTTTTTCCCACATGCTTTTCTCAGATTGTCGGCCTCTTCGAGAGTGTAACCAGCGAAGCGCTGGGCGACTCGCATTACCGACTCTTGGTAGATCATAAGGCCGTAAGTATCACCCAGTATTGGTGCAAGGTCTGGGTGAATGTAATCGATCTCTTTGCGGGCGTTCTTCCGATCGGCATAGTCGTTGTGCATGTTTGCAGCCATCGGTCCGGGGCGATACAGCGCAATAAGAGCAGCCACGTCTCCGAACTCAGTAGGAGCCAAAGATCTGACCAACGTGCGCATTGCACCACCTTCTAGCTGAAATACGCCGATAGTGTCAGCCCGTTGCAACATCTCAAAGGTCTTTGGATCGTCAAGTGGAATATGGTCGAGATCCGGTCGATCACCTGTCGATGACTCGATAACATCAAGAGCTCTTTCGATAACCGATAGCGTACGAAGGCCCAAGAAATCCATCTTCAATAGGCCAAGCTCTTCAACGCCGTGCATCTCGTACTGCGTAACCACTGGGGACGTATCTGGATCCACTCCTGGATCCGGTTTTCTCTGGATCGGTAGGTACTCTGTAAGTGGTTCGTTGGTAATAACCACAGCGGCCGCGTGTATCCCGTCTTGGCGTCTAAGTCCTTCAAGACCTTTAGCGACGTCAACAACCTTGGCTACCTCTGGGTCGGACTCCACCATCTCACGCAGCTCCGCGGCCATCTTAAAGCCGTCTTCGTAACCCTCCTGCAACTCCAAACAGGCCGATATAGGAGTATCGCGCCCAAGGATCAATGGAGGTATAGCCTTTGCGATCTTGTCTCCAATGCTATAGGGAAGAGCTAGTACCCTCGCAGCGTCTCGAACTGCTGCCCGAGCTTTGATCGTAGAAAAGGTAACTATCTGAGCGACATGATCTTGTCCGTATCGCTCCGATGCGTAGCGGATCATATCAGAACGGTAACGCTCGTCAAAGTCCATATCGATATCTGGCATCTGTTTTCGACCCGGGTTCAAGAACCTCTCAAAGATCAGGTCATATTTGATCGGGTCGAGGTCAACGATCCCTAGGCAGTACGCTACGCAGCACCCTGCCGCGGAGCCTCGACCTGGACCAACTCGTATCCCGTGGGAACTTGCAAACGAGATGAGGTCACCAACGACTAGGAAGTACGCTGAGAATCCCATATCGCCAATGACGGACAGCTCATAGTCGATTCTCTCAAGAACCTCCTGCGAAATAGGTGTCCCGTATCGCCTCTTCGCCCCTTCCATGGTTAGATGGCGCAAAAACTTGCTTGACGACTCCTCGTAGCTATCCGACTGGAACTGAATCGGGACCTCGAACTCTGGAAGTTTTGGATGTCCGAACTCGATCTCAACGTTACAACGCTCTGCAATAGCTAATGTATTATCGCAGGCTTCTGGAACCTCGTCAAAGAGTTCCCGCATCTCTAAAGCAGACTTTAGGTAGTGCTCTTCCCCTTCAAATCTAAATCGCTTCTCATCTGAGAGTCGCGCGCCGGTCTGTACGCACAACAAGGCGTCATGCACCACAGCATCTTCACGATGGGTGTAGTGGGAGTCGTTCGTTGCAACCAGGGGCGCACCGATAGATCGGGCGATCTCAATTAACTGAGGATTGGTTCTCCGTTGCTCTTTGATGCCATGATCTTGAAGTTCTACGAAGAGACTTTCTCGTCCAAATATATCCTGCAGTCTTCCTGCGATCTTGCGTGCCCCTTCGAAGTCATCACGGAGGAGGGACTGGAGCACCAACCCACCCAGACAACCCGTAGTCGCAATAAGCCCCTCATGGTATCTCTCCAAAAGCTCCCAGTCGATCCGAGGCTTGTAGTAGTATCCCTCTAGATATGCCAAAGACGCTAGCTGGATAAGGTTTTTATATCCCTTGGTGTTCTCTGCCAGCAGTATGAGGTGGTAGTAAAGCTTCTCGCCACCGTCACCCTCACCGCCACCGTCATCGATACGACCCCGTCGAGTAGGGCGTTCGTTTCTATGTTCGCCCGCCATGTATGCCTCGATCCCAATAATCGGATTGATGCCAGCTGAGCGGGCGGACTTATAGAAATCCAGTACTCCATACATGTTGCCGTGATCGGTAATAGCGACCGCTGGTTGTCCGTCCTCGCTCACCGCTTTCATTAGATCTTTTACTCTTGCGGCACCGTCCAACATAGAGTACTCAGTATGAGTATGAAGATGAACGAACGAACTGCTACCCATATTATCGCTCCATCACAGATAAAACTCGTTACTCCACACTAAGACATAGAGGGTTTATCCACATAAAGAAATAACATCAAATCTGTATTACTTCTAAGGAGAGATACACTCAGGGATCACTTTTTAACGGCACTTTACCTCACTCTTGTCTTGACTTTGCGATAGCATCGCAAGTAGCACGCTAAAGCGGCGAAATTGGAGGGGAACTATGAAGACTCAAGCGGCTGTACTATGGGAGACTGGGGGGACGTGGAGCGTAGAAGATGTCGAGCTAGACGACCCAAAGGACAAAGAGGTCCGGGTCAAGCTCACCTCCTCAGGTCTTTGCCACTCTGACGAACACCTGGTGACAGGAGATCTGCCGGCTCCGCTCCCAATCGTTGGCGGACACGAAGGTGCTGGAATAGTTGAGGCCATAGGGAGCGCAGTAACGGGAATACAAGAAGGCGACCATGTTGTTTTGGGATTCATCCCATCTTGTGGAAAGTGTGAAGCCTGCTCGCAAGGCTATCAAAACCTCTGCGAGATGGGAGCGTACATTTTGTCTGGAGAAGAGCTAGCAGGCGGGCAAAGAGTACATACAAAAGGTGCCGACATCGGTACGATGTGCTGCCTTGGAACCTTCGCTCCTTATGTGATAGTTCATGAGGACTCAGTAATAAAAATCGACGACAACATCCCACTAGATAAAGCCTCCTTAGTTGGCTGTGGAGTAACGACTGGTGTAGGATCCGCTATATACGCTGGGAGAGTACGAGCTGGCGACACAGTGGTAGTCATTGGCTGCGGTGGAATCGGTTCGAACGCGATTCAGGGAGCCAAAATTGCCGGTGCTACTCAAATAATCGCTGTAGATCCGGTTCAGTTCAAACTGGATCAAGCGAAAATATTCGGAGCGACTCACTTCGCTTTTTCAATCGAAGAGGTCCAAGCGATGATCGGCGACCTCACACGAGGACGTAAGGCTAACGTAGCGATCATCACCACTGGAATAGGAACTGGAGATCTAGTCGCCCCTACGATGGGGCTTGTAGGTAAGAACGGCACCGTGGTAGTAACAGCGATAGCACCGTGGACTCAAAATGACGTCTCACTGTCGCTCTTAGATATGACCCTATACCAAAAACAACTCAAAGGATCCTTATTTGGATCCGCTAATCCACGTGCAGACATTCCAAAACTTCTCTCGTGGTACATGTCGGGTGCATTAAAGCTAGATGAGCTGGTTACCACGACCTATAAACTCGCAGACATAGAACAAGGTTACGCAGATATGCGAAGCGGAAAGAACATAAGAGGGATGATCTTATTTGACTAGACACTTACATACGCACCGATAGCCGTTGCCAGTCAGAGTCGAGACTCATTCGAAGGTTCGCTTCTTAAAGTGCAAAGAATCGAATCCTAAAGCGGTACGATCTTACCCCTTAGCTGTAGTTAACTTCCTTCCGAGAGATTACAGTAGAGTGTTAGATGAACGCGGCCTTACCCACAACGAGCTGCTCCTTCTAGAACAACGACTACTAGAACTAAAACTCGCAGAGTCCACTAAGGCTCCAGATATCGGTTACGTCATACCCGTCAAAAACCCCGAACCATCCATCTTCGCTAAGGCTCTGATGTCGATCAAAAATATAGATCCAAGTGCACCCATCGTTGTAGTTGACGACGGTTCAGAGAGTCCGGAGATCGTTACAACCGTCGCAAAAAGCTACGGTGCAGACGTCCTTCGCCTTGCAGGTTCACACGGACCTGGGTTTGCCAGAAATCTTGGTGCTCGCCACCTCACAAATGAGCTCTTAGCCTTCATCGACTGCGACGTTGAGTTAGATTCATCTGGGCTACATAATCTTGCCACTCTCTTTGAACTGAAAAAGGTCGTCGCTTGTGCCCCAAGAGTCCTTTCCGCCAAGATGAAGGTAGGAAATCCAGCTAGCAATACATCTTTCGAGCTGGACATGGGAGACAGCTTTGGCATAGTCGGGCCATCGCAGTTGCCATACCTACCAAGCGCCGTGCTGTTAGTTAGGAGAGACGCTTTCAACGTCGTATCGGGATTTGATCCTACACTCCTTGCCGGAGAAGATGTCGATTTGACTAACAGACTAAGCAATCAAGGATTCGTAATCTACGCTCCCGCCGTGCGTGCCTTCCACGTAGACCCACAGAGGCATCGGAAAAGTCTAATGAAGTCCGTCAAATATGGGCTGAGTTATAGAGACCTACGGAAACTCCACCCTGATAGGTTCTCAATTTTGCCATCAAAACCCAAAGACCGAGCTTGGTTTATCTTGAGCAATCTCGTACTAGGCCCGACCTTAGCGTCTCTGCTTCTCACCTTGACTCGAGCCACAACTGTTGTACGGACTCTCCGACGCAGTGACCGCGAGCTAAGCACCGATGATATACGAGTTATACTACTTATCTCGTTAAGTCAGAGCGCAACAGAACTCTCAGAGCTGTGGTTACGAACCCTCTTGTTTCCGCTAACGCTTCTATCTGCGAAGTCAAGGCGACTAAGACGGTTTCTAGTTACGATGATAGTAGTCAGAGGCGTGCTGAAGCCAAGAAAGCCCCAAGAGTCCTTGGGGTATCGACTCGCAAGTGACATGGGTTACTCGCTAGGCGTAGTAACGGCTATTCTTTTAGAACTAGCCAACTACGTATCTTCATGATATCTTCGTGAAATAGACAGTACAGGGCTAAATAGGAGTCAATATGCGAGGAGGCAGCGATTAAGAGACAGCAAGACTATAACTCTTTGGAAGAAGATCCCTACGCTCTAAGTACTCGAAAGGTATACCTTAGACAGCTATCTGAGCGCGATGCTTCGAGAATGCTAGAGATTAGAACATCCAACAAGAGTTACTTTAAACCGTGGGATCCACCCCTGCCTGATCGCTACTTTACGCTAGAGGGCCAGATCGAGATGATACAAGAGTTACGACACGCCCGTTCTCAAGGATCAGCTGTTGGATTTGGAGTTTTCTTGCAAAACTCTCATACCCTTGTCGGACGAGTTGCACTAAGGAATATACAAAGAGGTGCCGCTCAAACGTGTACCATTGGATACTTTATCGATCAGAACTACGCAAACCAGGGATATACAACCGATGCCGCTGGACTGTTGGTAAGGTTCGCCTTTGACGAACTCAAGTTGCATCGCGTCGAAGCAGCTATAATGCCCAAAAACGCCGCCTCCATTAGAGTAGTCGAGAAGTTAAGGTTTCGCAGGGAGGGTCTGGCGAGGTGGCTTCTATTCATCGACAATGCTTGGAGGGACCATTATATATATGCCATAACCAAGCCTCGAGAGATATCTGACTGAACTACGAATCTGTAGGCCCATTACTGATCAGCCCAAACGTCGCTACGGTTAAGCCAACTCTATCAAATAAAACATCGGCTACGCGTTCGCATCCGAAGGTTTGGTGGCCTTGCCATCTAAGTAAGCGTTGCGACTCATGGTACGGCCTTGTGATTGGCGCACGAAAACACTGCTTTTTAGGCGTGTTCGTCAATGAACTCCGAATGGAAACACTTGACCAATCTGGCCCCACCACGATTGACTGAATTGGCCCCACTCTCAACACCACGGTTCATAGGCTTGAAGCATG
>JAKBGL010000120.1 GCA_021833085.1 Actinomycetes bacterium
CCTTTCAAAAATTCACGAAGTCCTCAGATCGCATGCCCTGCGCGGAGCTATTAATCAACTACCATTCCAGTGAACTCTGTTTAGACAACTGAGGACTGCTGATCTCTCCATCTTAAAGGGAACTCAGTAATGACGCTGACAGACTGCCAAGCATTTACATATTGGCAGGTCTCTGGGACATCAAGTGATGTCTGCGTCGTTCACTGCATTCCCCGTCCTTATAGATCCATCCGCCGTTGTAGTTTCCAGACAGGACACGGACCTGGTACTTACACTACGCCGCCCAAGCTGCTACCGTCCTTAGCACCATATAACGTTACGTCGGTGAATACTTCAGGAATGTTCTGATCAAATTAGCCACCTAAAAACTCGCTCATGGTTCATGACATATTGAGTGGTAGAGTCTTAATAGGTTCACGGTTGACCATATACCTGACAAGAAATAATTCGCAGAAGATACCGACTAAAACTCTCAACAGATCGTCTTCGAGGTACCATTAGCGTTTAAATCTCCGAGTCCGAGCGCTTGTCAAAATTATGAGAGTTTGTCGATGTTCACAGCTAAAATCCATAAACCCTGGAGTTTTGGGAAGCTATCTTATACAGTAGTTGAAACATTGAGGAACTTATGGACGATTGAATGCTGGCAGTTCCTTGCTAATGACTTGGAGGAGTACATTGAAAAGAATCCTCAAACGAGCACTACGGCACTACCGTAGAAAACTCGACAGAAAGACGGTTCATAGAGTCAGGAAAGGCTGGTAGCGTTCTTTCTCTGAACTCATTGTATTCTTTATGCACGTAAACCAATCGATCTTGATCAATTGGTTTAGCTAGATGAAGTTCTTAGTGAAAGTTGCGCGGCTTTACATAGGAGTTAAAGTTCAAAGGTTCCAGTCTCCAAGCCACAATGTTTATAACATCTTCTTGTCGTTCAAGTTTTCCTATTATGATGAGTTCGTTTTTGAAACGTGCTAACCTTCTATATCTTTTCCATACCCCAACAGAGCAGACCACGTTCATAAGTCCAAATTCGTCTTCAAGGCTTATGAACGTGACTCCTTTGGCAGTCTCAGGTCTCTGCCGATGCGTCACAACTCCCGCAACTGCAACTTTAGTCCCATCCTTCATGTCCAAAAGGTCTCGTGATGCAACAACTCTTCCATTGAGTCTCTCTCTCACCAACTCCATAGGATGGCCATCGGCTACTATCCCAACGTAAGAGATGTCCAAGTTGAAACGATCATAAAGCGTAAGCTCCGGAAGAACGGGAGCATCATCTATCATCCATGGCAGGCGGTTCTCCCTAGATCCAATAGCCGCCTCCTTTGTCATCCAAAGGCTTTGACGTCGAGACAGTCCTGAATCTACAAACTCCAAAGCCCCGGCTTTTGCCAAAGAGGCCAGCTGCGTCTCGTTCAAAGAGCACCTACTAGCTAGATCAGATACAGACTCATAGGGTCCATATTCAAAGATTCTCTTAGCTACATCGCTTCCGATACTATGAATCTGATCTATCCCCAGCCTTACGGCAAGCTCATCGGAGTTAGACAGTGATTCCAAAGAGCAGCGATCTTCAGATAGTCCAACCATTGGAGCTAGAACACGTACACCGTGACGCCTAGCGTCGGAAACCAAAGTATTTGGGGACCAAAATCCCATAGGTTGAGATCTAAGAAGTCCAGCACAAAAAGCTGCTGGATAGTGAAGCTTCATCCAGCTACTTGCGTACACGAGATAAGCAAACGACGCTGAATGGCTCTCTGGAAATCCAAAGTTGGCGAAAGCTGACATTTTGGAGAAGATCTGATCAGCCACTTCTCCTACTATGGAGTTGTTTCGCATTCCGTCATAAAATCTTTTACGCAATTGCTCCATCTTTTCTCCCGAACGCTTAGATCCCATCGCTTGGCGTAACAAGTCTGCTTCTTGAGGCGAAAAGTTCGCAACGTCTATCGCCATCTGCATAAGTTGTTCTTGAAACAAGGGAACGCCGAGGGTTTTAGATAACGAGTTCTCCAAGAGAGGGTGGAGATAAGTAACTTCTTCTTGTCCGTTGCGACGACGTATATAAGGGTGAACAGATCCTCCCTGTATCGGACCTGGACGTATAAGAGCGACCTCAACCACAAGATCGTAGAACTCCCTTGGTTTTAGTCTTGGCAGCGTCGCCATCTGAGCTCTAGATTCAACCTGAAAAACACCTACGGTGTCCCCCTTAGACAGCATCTCATAGACCTCGTCTTCTTGAGGCAAAAGAGCTAGATCAACAGCTACTCCATAAAAACGTCCGATCAGATCCATACTTTCGTGAAGTGCAGACAACATACCCAGGCCTAAGAGATCAAACTTTACCAGCCCAATCTCGGCACAGTCTTCTTTATCCCACTGCAAAACAGATCTATTTTGTTTTCGCGCCCACTCCACTGGACACACAGAACGTATAGGGCGATCACATATCACCATTCCACCTGAGTGAATCCCAAGATGTCTCGGATTGTTCTCTAACTCCGAAGCTATGTCAGATACAACTTCAGGAACAGAGGCCAAAAAGTCCTCCCTTGCGTGAGCCTCCTCAAGCTGTCTATATAGAGATCCTCTATGATCTAATGACTTACTCCAAGCATCGATAACCACATCATCGTATCCGAAAGCTCTACCTACGTCTCTTATTACAGACCTGCTCCTATAGGTAATAACGTTTGCAACTTGAACTGCCATATCACGGGAGTACTTGGAGTACACATACTGTATGACTTCCTCTCGTCTATTGCTTTCTATATCGACATCGATATCAGGAGGGCCGTCTCTCTCTGAAGATAGAAATCTCTCAAAAAGTAGACGCAAAGAGACTGGATCTACATTCGTTATTCCAAGAGCATAACATACGGCAGAGTTTGCGGCCGAACCACGTCCTTGGCAGAGAATATCCACCGATCGACAGTACTGAACAACGTCCCAGACCACCAAAAAGTAACCAGCAAATCCTAGGTGTTTTATTACCTGAAGTTCGTAGTCCATCTGTTTGTAGGCGCCTTTTACTCTTTCGTTTGAACGAGTCCCATATCTGCTAGGAGCAAACTGTTCAACTAGTTCAGTCAAGTAGTCATCTTCGCTAACTTCTTTTACCTTTGAGAACCTCGGCAAATTTGGAGAGACTAGACGAAGATCAAAGGTGCATTCTTTCGCTATCTCCAAAGAGGCCTCTACCAAAGTAGGAAACCGTTTAAATCGTTTTTTTTGTTCACTAGGTGAACGCAAGTAAGCCATATGAGCCGAGGGTAACCACCCATCTAGCTCAGACAGAGTCTTATTGGCTCTAATAGCCGCCGCTACCTGAGCCGCTCTGCCCTGTTGCGAGGTTGCATAGTGCACATTACCAGTGGCTACCACCCTGACCCCAAAACGTACAGCTTGCTCAACAAACACCTGGTTCCTGGGGTAGTCTATGGGGTCGCCATGGTCCCAACACTCCACCACTACACTATCCCTACCAAATACCTCAATCAACCTCGACAACTCTTTACCTACAGCGCTTGGTCCAGTACTGATGAGGGCTTTAGATAGAGGTCCCTTGCGACAACCAGTTAGAACGATCCACTCTTTCGAGAAGAAGTTTCCCAAGTCATCAAAGGTAAGTTCAAATACTCCTTTTTGGCGGGAACGCATATGTCCAAGGGTCAAAAGTGATGAAAGATCCGCATATCCCTTAGGACTTTTTGCCAAAATTACCAGATGGTCTCCCTCCGGGTCGTTCCCAAAAGACCTAGGTTTTGAAGCTCCAACACTGATCTCTGCTCCATAAAGTGGAGTAACCGAGCTATCTCGAGCGGCTTTTGAAAACTTAACTACGCCATAGAACCCGTTATGGTCCGTAAGAGCGATAGCGGAGATACCTAATCGCTCCCCTTCTTCTATTAGATCCGAAGGGTCAGAAACTCCATCTAAAAAACTAAAGTTGGAGTGTGCATGAAGTTCCGCATATCCATCTTCTCGTTCAGTCGACACAATGTTAGTCTATCGAACACATGTTCGATCCAGTGCACAAAGATAGCCCTTCGTTTGCAAACCTTCCGAAAGCGCTACCATTTCTCGGCGAGAGGGTACCCGTCCTTCAAGGCGGTGGTGAATCGCTAATTATGTATCTGGTCGATTCTGTTGCTCGATGTATTGGCTTAATATCGAAATTGGCGCCGCATCGACAGATCCAGCAAAATATGAGCCAGACCAAAGCTTGTTAGTGCGCCAGTAGTGTTGTCGTAGTTCGGGGAATTCTTGACGAAGGCGACGGCTGAAACACCTTTCAGACTGTTTACCAGCCTTGATACCGAAACCTTTGGCGGGAAGTTCACCAACAGGTGCACATGGTTTGATTCTCCGTTGAACTCCACCAATTCGCACTCAAAGTCGGAGCACACTGAACCCATGATCTCTTCCATGCGCTCTAGTATCCCTCATCAGAGTTTCACTGTGAAATGGGAATTTTAGGCAATTTGTCGGAGTTGTCAACATTGTACATCTACTTCCTTGGAGGAAGAGGCAATGACAATGACCAAGCAG
>JAKBGL010000121.1 GCA_021833085.1 Actinomycetes bacterium
TCGACTTACCGGAACCGTTGTGCCCTAGCAGTCCAACGGTTTCACCCTCATTTACCTGTAAGGAGATGTCTCGAAGTGCCCAAAAGTCTTCGTGCGGAATCCGTCCGGCGTGGATAACCCGTTCCTTGAGAGAGTTGTACTTGTCATGTACTAAGCGAAAACGCTTAGAAACGTTACGAACATCTACCGATACCGACATCTATAGCTCCTCCGCAAAGTTACCCTCAAGTCTAGAGAATACATAAAGCGCTCCCATAAACAAGATCGCCCCAACGACTAACTCAATAGCTATAGCCTGCATAAACCAACTCGGCGAAAAGTTTGCAAGAACGTGAACTACCTGGTGGTTAGTGCCCATAGGAGAGACTCTTGCATATAGAGCTCTCTGGGACAACAACACTATTGGTGTAACCGGATTGAGTAGGTAAAACGTCGTCAAACCGTGGTGAGCCAGTCCTGCCTTTAGAGTTAGAAAGGTATAGACCACCGGGGTCGCCCAGAACCAAGCTAGCAACAGCAACTCCACAAGGTGCTGCATATCACGTAGATAGACGTTCACCCCGGAAAGGAAGACCGCAAGCGCTGAAGCGATTATCAAAACTGCCAAAAGTCCAAACGGTAGCATCCAAAGGTAGCTCAACGCTGGAGCGACCCTAAAGACGACTAGGAATATGATAAGCACCACTACCTGAAACAAAAAGAATACAAAAGCCGCGCCAACAGAGGCGAGTGCCAGTATCTCTCGTGGAAATGCCACCTTTTTGACGAGTCCCGCCCCGCCTACGATGGACCCCGTTCCTCCTTGAACACCGGACTGAAACATATTCCATACCAAAAGACCAGTAGAGAGATAGATCGCAAAAAGAGGGATGCCATTTCTAAGAATCTTTTGAAAGACGATGTAGTAGATCAAGATGTACATTGCAGGGTTCAACATGGACCAAGCAAACCCCAAGAAGGAGTTCTTATACTTGACCCTTATCTCCTTACCAATTAGGGAAAACAGTAACCCGCGGTGTCTCCATATACTTCCAAGGCGAGCAAACACTCCAATACGAGGGCTCACAAGGTGGATTGGTAGTTCCTCTCCGCCAAAACGCGAAACATCGCTGGGGAAGTCTGAATCTCTTTGGCCTAGCACATCGCCTCCATCTGAGCCTAGATACGGCACAGGGTCTGTTTATCGTCATCCATCTTACTGCTCTGACTTCGACTCCTTGTCATCTGAGTCTCCTTCAGGCTCCGATACCAGCACTTTACGGGTCTTAGACCTAGTAATCACCTCGTCGATAAAGCCATACTCCTTCGCCTCTTGAGCAGTAAACCACCGATCTCGCTCCGAGTCTTCTCGAATACGCTCGGGAGTTTGCCCCGTATGGAACGCGATCTTCTCCGCCAGAAGTTTCTTTAGGTGGCTAATCTGCTCCGCCTGAATAGCGATATCGGACGCCTGTCCTTGCATACCACCCATAGCTGGCTGGTGCATGAGTATCCTTGAGTTGGGAAGAGCAAAGCGCTTTCCCGTAGTACCTGCACACAGGAGGAACTGTCCCATCGAGGCTGCAAGTCCAATACAGATAGTCGAGATGTCACAGCTCACATACTGCATCGTGTCGTATATCGCAAGGCCATCGGTGACCGAACCTCCAGGAGAGTTGATGTACAAAAAGATATCTTTATTGGGATCTTCCGCCTCCAAAAGAATCAGTTGTGCAGCAATCATATTGGCAGAGCTTTGATCCACGACCGTACCTAGAAATACGATTCGTTCTCTCAGGAGCTGTTGGAAGGTGTCAGCTCCCTTCACGTCGGGAACTGCCAATGTAACGATGTCTTTCATAGACGCTTCAAGCAATGAGTTTTCAGCCATGGATGTAACGCTAATATGTAATTTCTCGCTACATGCCCGTGCATGCAATATAGCTTTCACTGCTAAACTTTTGTTCCTTGCGGGCGTGGCGAAATTGGCAGACGCGCTAGGTTTAGGTCCTAGTACCTTATAGGTGTGGGAGTTCGAGTCTCCCCGCCCGCACTCACTTAGGGCACAGCTCTCTCTAGGACCTACATCCAAGTACAAGACCTCAAAAAGTATCTTTTACTAGCCTAAGGTTACTGAGTTCAAGCAGCAGTTTGCGCACCAGTAGTAGCATGTACAACATGAGACCTCACAAGTTTGAGTTGTGATCCGACCGTTACTACTGTTCCTCGAACTCTAATGTGGCCCGCTAAGTCGTTCTCTAACGCTCCAAGGGGTACCCCTTTGAACTTCGTGCTCGGTGTCACCGCAAAGGTAAGGTCTTTGCCTGTAGGAAGGTTAATCGTTACCTGGGAAGATGAGGCTGCTACGTAGGTACCTAAGTCCCGGGTAACCACTACCGTGGTTCCTTTTTTCTTCAAGTAGTAGCTACTTACGACTTGATAAGGATGGCGATGTCTATGTTTAGTAGAGTGCGCAACGGAGCCAGAACTAAGCGTAACTGAGTTTACACTGGCTGAACCGGTTGATATATGAGTATTCGATCCTGTAAGTTCATACCCTGTAACCGTAGCACCAGCTAGAACCCCGAGAGAACCTAAGGCGGCTACAAATAACGTCGACTTCCTATAAGAGTGCAGTGATTTCAGTTTCATGTTACATATCTAAGTACGTATATGTTAAAGACTCTGTTGAGTAAGGTTAGGAAGGTATTAGAGATGGAAAAACTCGAGTCCTTCAGGAGAATTTATGAACTCAACCATCTTTCGTATTGCTACCGCACGATGCGACATGACGTTTTTTTCGTCCATAGAAAACTCGCCAAAACTTCGTCCGTCGCCGTCGGAGGGTACAAAAATCGAATCGTAACCAAATCCATTTGTGCCGACCGCATCCATGGAGAGACGGCCCTCCACCTTGCCTTCGAAAGATATCCACTTCCCATCCGGTCGGCACAACACAAGAACGCACACGAAGTAGGCCGAACGGTCCAAAACGCCATCCATGAGTCGTAGAAGTTTCTCTACATTATCGAGATCCGTCGCGTCCTCGCCAGCAAATCGAGCCGAGTGAACTCCAGGGGCTCCATCAAGAGCAGGTACTACAACTCCGCTATCGTCTGCTAAAGCGATAGCAGTAACTCCTTTTGACACTGCTATCGCTTTTAGCAAAGCGTTTCCTTCAAAGGTCTCTTCCGTCTCTGGAACCGAACCAAGAGACTCTGGACGTGGCAGTACGTTAAAGCCAACCAAAGCCCGCCTAATCTCCTCGACTTTATGCCGGTTAGTGGTCGCTAAGACCAGGGTTTGCACTGCTAACCCTCAAGTACTTTCTTTTGCAGAGCAAGTAACTCATCGATGCCACGTTCTGCTGAGCGGATCATCTCAACCAGCTGGACCTTAGAGAACGTAGACCCCTCTCCTGTTCCTTGGACTTCGATAAAGTTACCTTCGTCGTTCATGACTACGTTCATATCCACATCTGCTACAGAGTCCTCTGAGTAGTCTAAATCTAAAAGTACCTCGCCAGAGACCACACCTACAGAGACTGCCGCACACTGACCAGAGATGGGGTTTACTCTAAAAGATCTTTTCTTAGCAAGTTCAGAAACAGCATCACATAGAGCCACGTAAGCTCCTGTAATAGACGCAGTACGCGTACCTCCATCGGCTTGAATCACGTCACAGTCAAGCGTGATCTGAACCTCCCCCAATGCCTTTAGGTCACAGACTGATCTCAGCGATCTCGCTATAAGTCTTTGAATCTCTTGAGTTCTACCTGATTGCTTACCCTTTACCGCCTCTCTAGCGCTTCTCTCGGGCGTAGAGCCTGGCAGTAAGGAGTACTCAGCGGTAACCCAACCTTTCCCACCGCCTCGCAACCATGGAGGAATCTTCTCCTCAATTGAGGCGGTACAGAGAACTTTGGTCTTCCCAAAAGTTACAAGGGCCGAACCTGCAGCCATCTCCGTAAAGCCCCGCTCAATGGAGATACTACGAAGCTCTGCGGGTTGTCTCCCATCTCGTCTTATCACTACTAAACCTTTCTATAGTTGGCGACTAGGTACTCGACATCTACATGGCGAACCGACTCTATCGCTAGTCCAGACAGCTGGGATCCAAGTTGCGAGAACGCAAGAGAATCTCCAGTCGATACATAACGGATGCTACCCGTCCCATCTCGATCGCACTCTCGGCTCTCTCCGCCAAGCATAGTAGATACCTCAAAAGCGGTCTCTTCGGCGGACGAGACCAAACACACATCGCGTCCCACCACATCTGATATAGCGCGAGACAAGAAAGGATAGTGAGTACAGGCAAGTAGTACCGTATCAACTCTCGATCTTATGATCGGTTCTAGTAAAGCTCTCAACAAGATCAGTACCTCTTCGGAGTAGGTCTCTCCCCTCTCAACGAACTCGACTAGCCCTGGGCACGACTGATAGATCACTAGAAGGTCGTCTCGGCTAAAACACCGTTGGTATGCGCCAGAGGCTACCGTTCCAACCGTAGCCATGACACCGATCGATCGATTTACCGTGACAGCAACTCAGAGCCCGCCT
>JAKBGL010000122.1 GCA_021833085.1 Actinomycetes bacterium
GTCCTGCGGTAGAGATTGAACTAAGGTTATCGAGGAGACGAAGTGCTACCTCTGCATCTTGGAAGGCTCCGAGGAGATCTTGAGTTCTCTTCAGTTCTTTTATGGCTTCTTTGAAGGTTTGGGGGGGGAAGGTGGGCTCGAAGAGCTCAAGTGTATAGCGGAGATGTTTCCCTTTTTTGCGTAGGTTGTGCATCTCTTCGTATGAGGCTACTGCGTCAGTACGTTTTGCTTGTTCCATAAAGTCTTTATAGGTCGATGATGTTCGATGATACGCAAAGTTGGACATCTTTTGTATCCGCACTCCAACGTCAAAGCGTTGTTCGATACAGAGCAACGAGTGATTCCATGTGCCAAGAAGTTCATCTAGACTACCTCCTTCAATGAATTGGAGGAGTAGGCTATGGGCCTTTTCTCTTTGGCTCTTTATCTCCATAGTTTTCTCAATTGAGTCAGATTCGACCTCGGAAAGTGTTGTGATAAATACATCTAGATCCCGTTGTGTTCCACATATGGCCTGAAACCGCTTTAGCCCTTTTTCTAGCTTAGTAAGTGAGCATAGATCTAGTTTTGTGTCTTTGTTTGCTGGACTTAGGTGCCTCAAGTGTTCTAAAATCACTCTCATTTTCCTGAGGTCGACTCGTATCTCGTGACAGAACTCGAGATCGTAGTCGCCGGCCACTCCCTCGGAGTTCAACTTTACGCGTTGGTATATGTTCATGGCTATAGTTTTTAATGCGCTAATAGGAGAGTCGTTTCCCTCAAAGGTACTACGTCCTAGTTGGTTGTAGTCGAATCGTTTGCGACTGCTTGAGCGCATTGTTGATGCCCATCGATCCCAGTTCGTGTCAGATAATAGACGGGCCTTTAGACTACGGCGAATGCTCTTTAAAGTTGGAGTTGGGTTGACTCCCATAGCAAACTCGATTTCGATCCAATGCTCAGGTAGACCTTTCGGTGTTATAAGACGAACTTTACCTAGTTTCAATCCCGTGTCGTGACGGGAGAACTCAATCTCGGTTATATAGCAGGAGACCGACACCATTTTAACTAGAGACCGCCCATCTGCCAAACGTTGAAGTAGCCGCTGTACGCCGACTTCTTTAACCGTCGAGAGATCGATTGCATTTGGGAAAAGTGAGTAGTCAAAGATACTGAAGTGTGAAGAGGGGTGATCTGTGCTAAAGAGCACAAAGTGAATGTTGTTGTGGGGATCGGACTGCGTCTCGACAAAGTAGCCATTGGAGGAGAGTTTCCAGTCTTGCGTGTCATAAAGATTCAATATGACTTCACCAACTAGGTGAATCTCTGTGCTCGCCAATGGGATACTTGTTCTCAATGAAGTAATTAAGCTTTGGTGCGAGTCTGACTTATTAGCTGCCAAAACTCGTATCGGTACGTGGCTTACGGTTTTATTTCTCGTAGTCGACATCTCTTCTCCGATAGCTGAGTCTGGCACTCTAACTCCTTAACCAGATGATAACACGTACATTGGCAACTGGGCTGCCTTACCTTACGTGGCTAGTCGAATGCTCTAGTAGTGATGGACGACTGAATTAAAGTGGTCCAACGGACCGTATCCGTGTCCGAGGGCCCACTCCTTTGATCCGACTATTGCACTTGTTACGTACGCTTTAGCTTCTCGAACGGCGTCTGTAAGTGTGGTTCCTCGAGCCAGGTTGGCTGAAATAGCTGCAGACAGAGTACACCCTGTACCATGGGTATTTTTTGATTCTATCCTCGTGGCTCTGAACGTAAATATCTGCTCACCGTCGTATAGTACATCGATCGATTCTTTTTCATCTTCGAGATGTCCGCCTTTGACTAAAACGTTCTGCGGACCCATTTTTTTTAGCTCAATCGCTGCGGTCACTAGGTCTTGGGCACCTTCAATCCTTACCCCCACGAGCTTGGACGCTTCGGGAGCGTTTGGAGTAATGAGGTATGCATAAGGAAAGAGATCGTTGATGTATGCTTCGATGGCGTCGCTAGTGATTAAAGAGTCTCCAGACGCAGCAACCATTACCGGGTCGACTACGAGGCGAGGTAGGATCTTATCCTTGGCAAACTCAGATACCATCTGGACGGTCTCTGTTGTAGCTAGCATTCCCGTCTTGGCACCGCGAATCCAAAAGTCTTCGAGGATCGACTTTATCTGCGTTGACACTAGATCGACATCAACCACCCGGTAACCCTGGACTCCAAGTGTATTTTGAGCAGTAACAGCGGTGATAACGGAAGTTCCATAGACGTGATGAGCGGCAAAGGTTTTTAGGTCAGCTTGGACTCCAGCACCGCCGCCAGAGTCGGATCCTGCTATCGTCATTGCGACTGGAGGATTACGATGACTCGAAGATGTATCCAACTGTCGGTACTTCCTCTCGAATTAGATGCTTAGTCATCCTAGTGAATCTGTCTCGAACTTTGCGTCGTCAGTTCTAAGCATTATCCGTCGAGAGACGGAGGAAACTTAGCACTTTGAGGTGTCACTGAGCTACTGTTGAACAACTACGTATTTAGTGAGTCACATAGGGTTTGTCACGTGCTGGTTTGTTTGAAGTCGAGCCTCTTACTTCGTGAAGGAAGTATTCCCAAGCTAGCTCTGTACTTAGTCTACGAAAGGTCTACCTTCGTTGTCTGTTGAAGCCTGTGCAAAGCGCCTTTTGGGGATTCGGCCTGCCAGATAGGACTCCCGACCAGCATGTACGGCCTTGGCAATTGCGCTGGCCATCAGTGAGGGCGTCTGCGCTCTTGTAACAGCAGAAGCTGCAAGAACTGCATCGCAACCTAACTCCATTGCGAATGCAGCGTCCGATGCGCACCCTATTCCTGCGTCTAGTACCACTGGACAGGTAGATCGTTCGACGATGATCGATATATTATGGGGATTTAGTATTCCTAGCCCAGAGCCTATCGGTGACCCTAGGGGCATAACGGCAGCGACGCCCAGCTTAACTAGATGGTCAGCGAGGACCGGATCGTCATTCGTGTATGCGAAGACCTGAAACCCTCTTGAAATCAGCTGTTCCGTGGCGAGTGTGAGTTCGATCGGGTCGGGAAGAAGTGTAAGGTCGTCACTTATCACTTCAACCTTCACAAGATCTGTGCCAAGCGCTTCACGAGCGAGCTCAGCTGTGAGAATGGCCTCTTTGGCGCTGTAACACCCGGCGGTATTTGGAAGAATATGGACTTTGAGCTTCTTTAATTCTTCAAATATTGAGGCCCGCTTGTTAGTTGGGTCAAACCTTCTAATAGCAACCGTAACCATCTCGCTGCCCGAAACACCGACTGTTTCTATGATGACGCGATGTGATGGGGCACCGCCTGTACCTAGGATTAATCGGTTATGTAGTGTCAGATTTGCTATGTTTAGCACGTCGCTCACTTCAGGTGACGCGGTAGCTAAGTGGTCATTCATACTTACCCTCCTTGATATATGGTAACCACCTCAACCCTATCGCCGTCGTTCAAACGCGTTTGGGACCATAGCGCCCGTGCGACTATGGACTCATTGATAGCAACGGCGACAGCTTCACTTGGGGCTCCAATGTTAGCAAGTAGTTCCGTTAGGCTTAGGTTACCCTCAAAGGTCCGTTGGCTTCCGTTTATGGTGACGTCTATCAGCCTAAGTTTTCCTTTCGCTCATGTTGAAGGAGTGTATCTATAAGGACTTAAAATAGAAGTGAAGTGGTGAAGGAAAGAGCTATCGTTCCAGTCTATACCCTTAGTAAGGGAAGAGACTAACGCTGCGGCTGTAACTGGAGCAAGGAGAAACCCATGTCGATAGTGTCCACTATGAATAAAGAGCCCTGGATGTATCTCACCAACTAGGGGATAGTTGTCGTAGGTCCCTGGCCTAAGACCGGCACTTACCTCTACAAGGGAAAGTTCTCGAAGTATCGGAACGCTTGAGACTGCATCAAGTAGTAGGTCTAATACGCCACCAGCTTTTGCTGCGAGTTTACTCCTTTGTGAGGTCTCTTCCTGAGTGGCCCCAACTACTACCTCGCCCGAAAGACGAGGTACTATGTAGTTCCATCTACCGTTTCTTATCGAACGTATACAGATCTTCGGACCTTGGTCTAAGGTGTCGTTGAGTCTTAATATGTCCCCCTTTACTGGCCTTGACGTTATAAAGCGAAGTAGTTCTTTATCTTTTGAACTTGGCAGAAGTTCCTCGGGAGCATGCATCGGATTGCACAAGATTACTGTCTTGCAGTGTAGTAAGGATCCATCCTCTAACTTTAACGTCCAGCCTCTATCTCGACTTGGTGAAACAGATGTTACGAGGGATCGGACCACCTGTTGTTTGGAGTCAAAGGATCGTAAAAGAGAACTAAGTATCATGCGATTGTCAACCTGAAAGTCTTGAGGTGTGAATAACCCCCCAATCGCCTTGGGTGTTAAAGTAGGTTCTGCCTCCCGAGCCTCACTGCGACCGAGTAGGTATGACTCTATATTCAGGTGTCGATGGTATCGCTCAAGACGAACTAGCTCTTCAAGATCGCCTCTTTCGGTTGCCACCAACATA
>JAKBGL010000123.1 GCA_021833085.1 Actinomycetes bacterium
CATTAGGTTAGTGAGATTCAAGTCACCAACACCAAGGAGCTAATAAACGCATGCTAGGACGTGTAATAGTAACAGGCGGTTCGGGGTTCATCGGTGGTCGAATAGCAAAGCACCTTAAAGAGTCGGGCGCTTATGTAGTTATCATCGATCAAAATCCTCCAAAACTTACAGTTGATGAGTTTATTCGGGGAAATGTCGAGGACGAAAGTACGTGGCGGCAAGTTCCAGAGCTCGGCTTCGATGCAATACTACATCTAGCAGCTAGAACTTCGGTATTGAAGTCCATCACTGATCCCGTTGACGCCTTCTATTCAAACGTAGCTGGCACCTTTCAAGTACTTGAGTATGCAAGGAGACGGGATGTACCTTCTGTTGTAAGTGCGTCCAGCAACGCTGTGGTAGGCAATCACACCGAAAGCGCCATTACAGAAACGCTTGGCCTAAATCCTCTCACACCATACGGTGCAACAAAAGCCGCTGCCGAGATGCTTGCTTCTGGATATCATCACTCCTACGATATAGCGACCGCCAACATTCGACTCACCAACGTATATGGTCCCTCAATGTGGAACAAGGACTCAATCATCCCAAGACTCCTTAGATACGCTGTAGGTGAGGGAGACTTCCGTATCTATGGTGAAGGCAGCCAATACCGAGACTACGTCTACATAGACGATGTAGTTGCTGCTTTCATAAAGCTAGCTGAGACACAAGAGACTGGGACGGTATCGTTTGGATCTGGGGAGTCGTTCTCAGTTATAGAGATCGTTGACAAGGTTTCGCAAGTAGTCGGTGAAAAACTTGAGCCTCCTCACATCTCTCCCCAAAAAGGTGAGATGGCTGGAGTCAAGATAAGTCTTGATAAAGCTGACCTACTAGGTCTCAAAGCTTCAGTATCGATAGCTGAGGGACTCGAACGGACATGGCAAGACTTCCTTCAGAGTCGCAAAACTAGACAGTAAGCAGGTAGCCTTGCTAGAGGCTAAAGCGAGACATCAGTACAAGATCAACGTAGGTACCGTTTTCCCAGATGTGCCGTCTTAGGCGTGCCTCTTCAGCGAAACCAGCGGCTTTGTAACTACGTAGCGCTCTCTCATTTGTAGCACTTACAGAGAGTGAGATCTTTCTGAAATTTAGAGTTTTGAACCCATAGTCGCACAGGATTCCAACTGCCTCGCGGCCAAAGTGTTGACTCCAGTGTTCTCGACTACCAATAGTAATTCCTAGCTCACACGTTCTCGACGACTGCGATACGTTGAATAAACCACAAAACCCAATGACAGAGTCGACAGCGTCTATAGGAGCAATCGCAAAGTTGTACGTTGCCTTATCATCACCTAACCTATCAAAGAAGGTAGCCACTTCGGTCTTCGACCTTGGTCGAGGTGGATCTCCTCCTCCTAAGAGTTCTACTTCGAAGTCGTTGCTAAACTCCCAGAGCTGTCTATAGTCATCACTTTCGATTGAGCGCAAAGTAATAGTTTTGCCTTTTAACATGTAGCTACGATAGTGCCCTGCAACTCAAACTCCCACCACCCCCCGAAAGAGACGCTACATGGCTCCCAATACAGGTACTTTCATACCTGTTGAACTCGCTTATTCGCTGTGGCGTAACTCCTGCTAAGTTGAAGAGATGGAGTACATACTTGCCCTCGATGCGGGCACCTCAAGCGTTCGCACCGTCGCCTTTGACATCACAGGGAGGCAGATACACATCTCTCAACGCGAGATCGGACTTTTTTATGACTCGCAAGGAACGTTGTGTCAGAGTCCGCGGGAGCTTGTATCACAACTCTTTGCATGTATAAAAGATACACTTAGTCATCTAAGGTCTCTACCACTTGCGCTTGCTATTACCAACCAGCGAGAGTCCTTCACCTTATTGGACTCAAGAGGCGAGGCCAAGTTTCCCTTACTTTCATGGCAGGATCGCAGTACCGAAGATCTCTGCGCAATCCTGATCGCCGAAGGAGCTGAAGAGGTGTCCCTTTTCGAAAACGGGTTACCGATAGACCCGTACTTTTCGGGACCGAAGGTCAAGAAAGTCGTCGCGCACTCAAGAAAAGAGGCAGCCGGAACACACTTTGCAACCGTCGACACCTTGATCTGTTCCGCTCTCACGGACGGTAAACGTCTAGTCACCGATCCAACCAATGCCTCAAGAACCCTAATGTTTGATACTAAGAAACTTCAATTTTCACCAACCCTAATTGAGATATTTGACGCAAACTCTATTGTTATGCCAGAGATAGTTCCGTCTTTCCCTAAAGATCTCTACGTAGACACCGCCGAAATACCTGAACTCACAGGGATACCGATTTCAGCGATACTAGGTGATCAACAGGCTTCCTTAATCGGTCAGTCTGGTGCTAAACCCGGAACAGGAAAGGTTACATACGGTACTGGTGCATTTGTTGTAATAAGTACCGGCGAGATAAGAGTCACGCCAAAAGCTCGGACCCTTATCTCGACTGTCGCCTACTCGACTGACGCTAGATCAGCCACATATGCGCTAGAGGGGGCCGCCTTCTCAGCTGGATCGGCTCTTTTATGGCTAAAAGACAAGGCAAAACTCATTAATAGTTTTGAAGAGATCGACGCCATCGCTCAAACAGTTCGAAGAAACACCGCTCCGGTGTTTGTACCCGCCTTCGATGGACTCGGGTCCCCCCACCTCGCTTCGAAGACACATGCCGCCTTATATGGGCTATCACAGTCTACGGGAAAGGCGGATATCGTATTCTCGGTACTCGAAGGTGTCGTAAACAACGTCGAAGATATCATCGAAGAGCTTACCTCTCATCTTCCGACTCAGTTAACCGCCTTACGGGTTGACGGGGGCCTAACCAAGTCCTCCCTACTCTGTCAACTTCAGGCGGACTCGTCAAATATAGAGATACATCGATCCTTTATGAGAGAGTCAACGGCCTTTGGGGCTTTTGGGGCGGCACTATACTCGGTCGGTCTCTCACCAACATTAGAACAAGCTACAGCGACAAATACCGTAGATGAGATATTCTCACCTCGCGGCTCAAGAGTTCAAAATAAACAAAGACGCTCTCTTTGGAATGATCGCGTTGAAAGAACCATATCGTTTAGTTAGTGCCTTAGTTAGCCCTCACCGACCTTCAGCTGTGAAACGAGTACCTTAGCGAGATAGATAATCTGCTGACGCTCACTTTCTCTAAAGGGATAGTCAGTTCTCCCCATGGCAAATGCTCTTTGTCCTGAATCAATAAACACCCACGCTAGATCTTTCGGGGCGTTAATAGTTGCCCCTAAACTAAAGCTTTCATCATAAGCAGCTCCCAGTACGAAGGCGACCACCCACTCCGGCTTTGGAGCCTCCCCGAGGGAGAGTACCTCCTCCGACTGCTCAACATCAACGACTGTAGCCCACGTGGCATTCATATTAAAGTACAAAAACTCAGCGAGAGCCTTAGCCTTGGAATCAAATGAGTTGTACGACGCTAGATCAGCTGCAAGACGAAGTGACATAAGTGCTCCCTCGCCTTCTAGCTCGCCGGCGGGTCTAACGTATTCCACGTCGACTCCATCAACCTCCATAACTTCTCGAACCATTAAGTCGATCAATGACTCTGAGTCAATCTCCACGAGTAGATCGTCGACAACCCGACCTCCACCCCTCTCTAGAATCTCAATACCCACTAGGTCCCCCTTTACGGAGCCGATGCGGGAAGCAACCGCTCCCAACGCTCCCGGTCGATCGTCGAGCCATACGCGCAGGCGAAACCTCTTCAACGTACCTCCAGTGTTTGGCACATCTCGATCTAAGAGTGCACAGATATTGCCAAAGTTTACCTACAGATGACGCAAGCGCAGATACATTGAGGTTAACCCTGTGTTACGGACGTAGAGCACCTAACTAAAACCCGACCCAGGAAGTATCACCCAGACGGCCTCTCAAAGCTTTAGAGTCATCTAAGAACCCATTAGCACTCACCAGGGAGTCACCTTCCAAACCAGAGTCAGATCACGATAACCGCTGGCTGGCAAGCCCTCAGTACCAGTGGAACAAAGCTGGGAGACGCATAGAACACGAGTAGCCACAGAGCTTATGAAAGAAAGTTGCTTGATGCGAAGGACGACGAATTAAAAAAATTGTTAGCACCAGCAATGAACGTACTTGAGGTGGCGACCGCCGTTACGCCTATACCGATAGTGTTCAAGTTGCATATCGGAGTGTTTCCAATCGGACCTGGTTGGCCATTAGTTGGAGGTTGAAGCGTTAGAGAAAGTTGGGTGTAGCTATTTGGTGGATAACTCTTGACACTTGCTACGAAAGCACACCCCTGATTGATTCCTGTAGTTGAGTTTGAGTCAATTATCCAGCCTACATAGAAGTAGACGCTCATACCAGGTGTGAGAGTAACAAGATGTGGGCTTGGGCTGTATCCGATAGGATAAGGTCCTCCACGGCGTGTCTTGGCGATAATTGGTTGTCCGTTTGCTGTGTAGAACTCAATACCGGGATAGCCGTATAAGGTACAGGTCAT
>JAKBGL010000124.1 GCA_021833085.1 Actinomycetes bacterium
TGGAGCGTTCGGGGGGGCAATCGGTGGTGCGCTGGGCCTTTTGGGACAGCTATTTCTACCGAGTGTAATTAAGTTCCCTATAGAGATACCGGGGTCGGTAACTGCGTTGTCGATACTAGCGGCGATTTCTATCAGCTTAATCTTTGGAGTCTATCCAGCCGCACGAGCTGCTCGTTTGTCTCCAATAGACGCATTGAGATCGGAGTAAAGGTCAGGTTTTATGGTTAGCATTGGTAAAGTTTTGATAGTTGGTACGAGCGGACTGCTCCTAGCAGCGTGTGGTTCATCCGGTTCAACCACCGCAACGACTACTGCAGCCTCTTCGACTCCTCAAAGTGGAGCGGGAGTTCGTACAGCCAAGCCTCCCGCTGCAGCCGGAGTAATAGCGAGCATAAATTCGCCACAGATGCAGGTCCAAGGCACTAACACCGGTGAAACTACCGTTACATGGTCATCGTCGACCCACTTCTCTCTAACAGCTCGGACCTCTGTTTCGGCTCTTTCGGTCGGAGAGTGTGTGACTGTCGAGACTTCTACGTCATCTTCCTCGGGAGTCGCGTTAGTTGCAGTTCGAGTCGTTGCGGCGAAGTCTAGTTCAAACTGCTCTGTACCCTCCGGTACGTCTGATCATCGCCGGAAGTTGAAAGGAGCGAACGCTGGTCGGAGAAGGTTTGGGTTGGCCAAGGTGGTTCGGGGGACAATCAAGACCTTGGGAAGCAACTCTATTCAGCTTACGACGGTTCCAACGAACTCCCAAAAGGAAAAGGTCTTAGGCATTGGGATCACTCCGAATACGGTTGTGCTGACAACGGGAGTTGGGAGTCCCGCAAGTCTTTCTGTGGGCCAGTGTGTGGTGGTCAGAGGTTCAGTCAACTCTATCGGTACAGTAGCCGCGAAAAGTGTTCTGATATCACCCTCTACGAATGGTTCTTGCAGCACTAGATTCAAAGGTGCGGGTTTTGGTGGATAGATACAAGGTCAAGGTGGTACGATTTGTATTACTTGCTTTGGTTCTAGTACTTGCGATATTTGGTATCACTTTACTTCGTTCAAAAACTCCAATATACCAAACAGGTATAGCTAAAGTGGCAAACGTTACAAAGACTAGCGACTTTGAAGGCGTTCTATCACCGGAGATGTCTTCTGTAGTTTCGCCAGGGACAGCCGGTGTGGTAACATCGGTACTTGTCTCCGTTGGCCAAGCCGTTAGTTCTGGCCAAGCTCTTGCGACGATTTCGCCGTCTAATCAGGACGCTCAAGCAGTGTTATCAGCTCAAGCTTCACTAGCACAAGCTCAAGCTTCACTAGCACAAGCCGAGACTGCAGAGTCTAGTGCAAGTACCACGACTACAACGTCTCCATCTAGCCAGAGTAGTCAGTTGTCTCAACTGGTTGCACAAGCTCAAGCAACTCTCAAGGAACTTTGCTCAAATACGACAACGTCGAGTCCACAGTGTGGTACTTTAAAGTCTGATCTTAGTCAAATAGGAAGTCAGAGTACCAAGACGCAATCTAAGACTCAAACTTCACTTCAAAACCAAGCCTCCCTTGGGTCTCTGCAGGCTGTTGCATCAGCTGATCAACAGATCGTTGTGGCTGATCAAAGCGCTCTTACTGCAGCACAAAGTCAAGATCAACCAGAGACTCTCTCCTCACCTATCGCTGGCACTGTGGGAGCTGTTGCCATGTCGTTAGGAGAGAACGTTGCACCGGGGCCAAATGGCGCAACTATTACAGTTATTGGGAATAGCGGAGGGACTCAAGTCACTTTACAGATACCGTCTACGGAGATAGATACCGTGGCTCTAGGTCAAGAGGCCAAGGTGGTCCCTGTCGACGGAGTGACCTCATACCTTGCTAAAGTATCTTCGATTGGCTCTACGCCCACCACGGACAAGGCCACAGGTACCTCGACTCTGCCCGTTGTGTTAACTCTGACTGATTTTCATCAAAAGATTTTCGATGGAATGGATGTCGAAGTGCAACTTTACTTGGCACGAGCAGCCAAGGTCTTGGCAGTCCCGACGTCTTCTATTACAGTTTCTGGTACAAAGGCAACTGTGCAGGTATTAAAGGCTAACGGATCGTTGGCAACTATTGCAGTTAGTGTTGGGGTAGTAGGATCCACCGAAACTGCGATTGTATCCAAAGAACTTCATCCTGGAGATAAAGTCGTCCTTGCCAACCTCAATCAACCTATTCCTACCTCTAATAGTTTGAACACTCGGGCTCTGAGAAAAAGTTTCGCTGGATAGTTAAGTGTGCAGGGCTTTACCGACGATACCAAACTGCGTGCAGTCATATAGACAAAGACAAGCATCGCAAATTTAAAGTTTAGTCGTTCGAGAATGGTTGTATTAATCAACTAGATCCTGCTAGGGTATTAACGGAACGTTTGCGCCCAGTAATTGAGTCTCTCTTTGGCGCGATACTACTTGTGTTTATTTGGAAACGGGGGCGACTTTCATTGACTCATGAGATCGTTGCCACAAGTGATCAGGCTTCTTCTGAAGATCGAGTAGAGTCTGGCGCTAACTCTCGCTATAAGTGGATCGCTCTATCTAACACTACCCTTGGTGTATTGATGGCTACGATTGATGGGTCGATAACCCTTATCGCTCTGCCCGATATCTTCAAAGGCATCGGTCTAAATCCTTTGGGTCCCGGCAATAGCTTTTACCTACTTTGGATGATTCTTGGGTTCCTTGTAGTTACAAGCGTACTGGTTGTGAGCTTAGGGCGCCTAGGAGATATGTATGGTCGAGTCAAGATGTATAATCTAGGCTTCGTAATCTATACCGTAGGCTCTCTTTTACTGACGATAGATTGGATGCATGGCAAGAGCGGGGCTACATGGCTGATTCTCATGAGGCTGGTCCAAGGACTTGGTTCAGCCTTCTTGGTGGCAAACTCTTCTGCAATCCTCACGGATGCGTTCCCATCTAACCAACGCGGGATGGCTCTGGGAGTCAATCAGGTTGCAGGTATCAGTGGATCTTTTATGGGTCTTATTCTTGGTGGCATATTAGCTCCGATAGACTGGCGGCTTGTTTTTTTGATATCAGTTCCTATAGGTCTTTTCGGAACTGTTTGGGCGTACTACAAACTTGAAGAAAGGGGGGTTCGTCGACCCTCGACGATTGACTGGGCTGGAAATATCACCTTTGCAATCGGGTTGATATCGATATTGATTGGTATTACTTACGGGATCGAGCCCCATGGCCAAAGTACGACTGGATGGAGTTCACTACCGGTACTTTCGGAGTTGGGTGGAGGGCTTGCCTTATTGATAGTATTCTTTGTCATTGAAACAAAGGTATCAAACCCTATGTTTCGGGTTCCTTTATTTAAGATAAAGGCGTTCACTTTTGGCACACTTTCTACTTTTTTGGTATCGATAGCTAGAGGCGGATTGCTATTTATGCTTATAATTTGGCTTCAAGGCATCTGGCTTCCATTGCACGGTTACTCCTTCTCAGCTACTCCCCTATGGGCCGGTATATTTATGCTTCCACTTACGGTTGGATTCTTAGTAGCTGGTCCAATCTCTGGATATCTTTCCGATCGATTTGGCCCCAGAATCTTTGCTACGGTTGGTCCGTTGGGGACGGCTATGGCATTTGTCTTGTTGATATTTGCACCAGTTGACTTTTCGTATCCATACTTTGGACTTACGCTACTGTTATCAGGGCTGTCACAAGGTCTGTTTGCGTCTCCAAATAGAGCGGCCGTGATGAACTCACTTCCTGCCGAAGATCGTGGTGTTGGTGGCGCTATGAACTCAACTTTCCAAAACTCAGCCCAAGTCTTCTCTATAGGCATATTTTTCTCCCTCATGATCGCCGGACTTTCGGCTACTCTTCCGGGAACGATGGCAACTGGTCTAATTAGCCACGGAGTAAGTGCGGAGTTAGCCACTAAAGTAAGTCATTTACCAGCTGTTTCGATTCTGTTCGCGGCTTTTTTGGGGTACGACCCTATACAAAAGTTGCTTGGAAGTTCGGTTCTCAGCCATCTATCTCGTGCAGATGCTTCTGTCCTCACTGGCCGACGGTTTTTCCCCCACCTCATCTCGACGTCATTCTCCTCTGGGCTGCATGAAGCATTTATCTTTGCGTTAGTGGCGTGTGTTGTTGCCGCTGCTGTGTCGTTTTCTCGTGGTACTACGGAGAGTCAGAGTTAGTACCACTTACATTATCGATGTTATAGGTTCGTATCTCCTGAGAGATAAGCACGGACATACTTTATAGAGTACTAGCGCGCGGCTGTAATAGAGATTCGTACTTGCAAAGACGTGGGTTTCACTACGCAATTGGGTAGATCAGAAAGAAGTTGGTTACACTGTTATACGTGTTGAACTTTGCGTTAAAGCTGTGGGATCGGCTTCAAGAACTTGTCGGTGTCAAGGCACTAAAGTACTCAGCGGTCTCCGCGATCACGGTTGCGCTGTCTCAGATCATTCTATTCGTTCTCTTTGGCATTATCCG
>JAKBGL010000125.1 GCA_021833085.1 Actinomycetes bacterium
GTAGTGAGTCACGCTACCATACACGACACAGGAGAGGCCGCATGAGTCCATATATAGCGCAACTAACGTGCCTCCTTTAGACGAGTCCAAGCGATGTGCCTCTTTCTATGATTTGTAAACTCGGTCCTTTAGGGCCGAGAAGTTGACGAAACGTCGGGATGCTGTGTAAGTCGCACGACCCGTTCGGAGAAATCCACTCGGCGAAATCTCGCCTGGGCGATCCAGTCACACTCTAACCGACGGACCACCAAAGTGGATCACTACAACTTTGTCAAAAATGTCATCTATGTACAAAAACGACCGTTAGTTCAGACTCAGGGTCTCTATCTATCTCAGCCCTCGATGCCAAAAAAGGCCTTATGCAACACTTCAGTATTTTCAAACTCGGAAGTAGAGCCCTCAAAACTCACTCTTCCGCCCTCTATAACACAGACACGGTCACTTAACTCTAGAAACGAGACGTTCTGTTCCGCTATGACTAAGGCTCTTCCCTTCCCCGTAATGGATCTCAAAGAAGCAATGACTTCTTTAACGTACAAAGGAGAAAGTCCAGAAGACGGTTCGTCCATAATTAGAACCTTCGGATCTGACATCAGCGCCTTACCGACTCCGAGTAACTTCCTTTGACCACCCGATAACGATCCAGCTAACGCCTTTCTCCTACCTTTCAATTCACCAAAAAGCGTAAATATCTCCTCAAGACGCTCTCTTACCAAAGATCGACTTACGTTGTAGGCACCAAGGAGGAGATTCTCCTGAATCGAAAGCGTAGGGAAAACACCTAGTTCACTCATGTAGGCAACACCAAGATCAATTCTTTGATGTATCTTCAGAGCGCTCACATCCTCTCCGAAGAGTTCGATCCTACCGCTTTTCAAAGGAAGTTCTCCAATGATAGTTTTGATCATGGTGCTTTTACCAGCTCCATTTGCCCCCAAGACGACCAGCGTCTCGTTCATCGTAACGGCTAGGTCGATGCCCCAAAGTACTGGCAGTTCACCATAGCCAGATACGACCTTGGAAAGCTTTAAAACAGTAGTGTCATCCACCTAAAAACACCTCGATAACCCGCTCGTTTTTAACGGCTTCTTTCAAAGTTCCTTCGAAGATCTCCTTACCAGCCTCTAAAACTACAACTCGAGAGGTAAGGGACTCCAAAAAACCAAGTAGATGCTCTACTACCACCAAAGATACTCCCGATTCGGCGATCTCTCGGAGCATTGCAGATATCTCCGACAGCTCTGATGGACTTAAGCCGGCTCCAAGTTCGTCGACAAAAAGTACCTTAGGGTTCGTCGCCAAGGCTCTAGCCAGATCGAGTCTTTTTTGTTGGGCAGTGGTCAGCATCGAGGCTAACTTTCCCCTAGTGTCTGCAAGGTTTGTCCGTTCCAGCACGCTCGATCTTGCAAAATTATGCTTTCCCCCAAAGTACCAGGCAAGGTCGATGTTCTCTTCAACGGTCATGTCACTAAGTGGTTTAGGAACTTGGAAAGTACGATTGACCCCATGTAGCACGCGCCTATGTGTTGGCATATGCGTAATGTCTTTTCCATCCAAAAGGATCTTGCCCATGTCAAGGGAATAGATACCAGAAGCGACGTTGACCAAAGTGGTCTTCCCACAGCCATTTGGTCCGACGAGACCAACTATCTCGCCTTTTTCCACACTTATGTTGACTCCATTTAATGCCTTAAATCCACCAAATGACTTCACAACGCCCTCAATCTCAAGGGTCAAACTCGCCACTTTAGACCTCCCCTTGAGTGTTGCGTAGACGAAACCGTCTGATCAGACTCCCAGCCACACCAGCCACGCCCTTGGGCAGAAACAGAACGAAGATCACAATAATTACGCCAAAGATCAGCTGAAAGTACTGAGGTTGGGTTACTCCAATATAAGAGTAAAGTCCGTACAGCACCACGGCGCCAACTACTGGACCAAAGGTTGTTCCAACGCCACCAAATAGAGCAAAAACGATCGCAAACACGGAGATACTGATGTCAAAGACTGCGCTTGGATAAAATATCGTAATCGTCCAAGCAAACACTCCCCCACCCAAGCCAGCTATAGCCGCCGCCAAGACCCAAGCCTTTGTCCGCTCCAAGACCACATTCACGCCACTTAAAGACGCGCTAATCGGGTCGTTACGAATCGCCCTGAGGGCTAGTCCAAGTCTCGAACGCTTGACGGCCACAACCGTTAAGATGCTAAGGCCTAAAAGTACAACTGCGACGACGTAACTACCTCCAGAGCTATAGACAGCACCAATGTTAATGCCATAGGGTCCTTGGGTAATGTTTTTCAGTGAGGGGTTTGCGATAAGGGCGTATAACGCCTCCGCTGCGGCCAAAGTTGCGATAGCAAAGTACGATCCACTTAGCTTCAATAGAGGCATAAGAACAAGCGCCAATAGAGCCGAGACCACGCCACCTATCACTATCGCAATCTCTGGAGCAACGTGGATGTCAAGAATCGCCAACGACGTCGCATACGCTCCCACACCATAAAACCCCACGTAGCCAAAGGGTAAGTAGCCCGTAAGTCCGTATATGACGTTTATTCCCTGTGCCAAGGCTATATAAATCATCATCGTTATGAGGAGTATCTCGTTTGAGTAAAAGTGAGGAGCAAACGAAAAAGCGGCGATAGGAACTACGATCGCTAGAAGATCTCCTAGATTTTTTGGCACTAGGAGGCGTTTCAACGAGCGCTTTGGAGTCTGCTGAGAGTCGCTCTCGACACCGACTGCTTTCCTCGGTCTATCAACAATATCATCGCTTTTACGCACTTCGCATCCTCCTTCCAAGTACACCACTGGGCTTCACCAAAAGCACTAAAAGCAAGAGCGCATATGGAATAAGACTCGACCATGAAGGTATATAAAGTTGAGTCAACTCCAAGGCGAGACCGAAGATAACACCGCCAACAATAGTCCCAGACATATTTCCAAGGGAACCGATGACGATAACAGCAAAGGCTAGAATCGTAAGGTTAACACCCTCCGAAGGATCAACGCCTCCGAGCATGAAAGGTGCTATTGCACCAACGCTAGCTGTGATGCCAAGTCCAACTCCAAAGGTAATAGCGGACACCTTTCGAACATCGATACCTACAGCTGCCGCTTCAACAGAGTCTGCCATTATAGCCCTCGTTGCGGTTCCAAGTTTCGTCTTGTAAAGGTACAAAAGAATCAGACCCATCATCGGGATAGAAGCACCGGCAACGATCCACCAAACCCCCGGATAACTCTGTCCTAGAAACTGAATTGGTTTTGAGATCAATGAGCTATCAGGAATTGAACGTTGATTGTTTCCAAGGAAAATAGTAACCAGAGCTTCAAGGATCTGAGACACTCCAAAGAACAAAATTAGCGAGAGCATCTCAGGGTCTTTGGCTTTCGAAAGCGGACCTACCACCAACCGATAGATTATGTAACCAACAAGCACCGTAGGCGGTATGACCACCACTACCGATATGAGCGGATTCATATGGTACGTATAGTAAAGCTCCCACGATGCGAAGCCACCTATCATAATTACGTCGCCATGAGCTAAGTTTACAATCCTCTGCACTCCAAAGACTAAGTTAAGCCCTATCGACAAAAACGAGTAAAACAGGCCGAACAAAACTCCCGCAACGATCGCGTACTCAAATAACAAGGTTCCTCCAATCCCTTGGCCCAACGTTTCGTTCGACATTTATGGGTGCTTAGGAATGAAGATAACTCCTAAGCACCCATAAATGATTTACATCAGACCAGAGCCACCTCTACGGCGCCGGGTACACTGCCTTAGCAGTCGCCTGCGCTGACGGATAAACGATCTGTACAGCGGTGTTCGTAGCTCCCTGCGTAGGCATCAGCTGGGCAACAGGCAGAAGTTCGCCGATCTGTGCACCCTCAGAGTTTAACTTGAATAGGCCCTCAAGGGTAGTAATCTTGCCAGACTCTGCCATGAGTGCGCTGCGAAGGCTGAGTTGAGACAAGCTACTTGCATGATTCAAAGCCAACTGTATCGTGAGTCCCGTATGGTAACCGTATACCTCAGGGGCATTAACCGGTCCAGGGTACTGCTTTTGAAACGCTGCTTCAAACGCCGTCGTGCCCATGCCAAAGTTCACTGAATTATACGAGATCAACGGCGGAGCAGCATAGGTGTAAGTATACGCCATTCCGGCTTCTCCTACGTTTTTCTCTAGCAACTGTTGCAACTGACCTGGGAAGACAGTAAAGACCATGTTAAAGTGAGTCCCGCTTGACTGAAGGTTACTAAGGAACGCGATGTCATTGTTCGCATAACCGAGCTCAATAACAGCCTCGGGGTGTGTCGCCGCAATAGCACTTATCGTAGTTCCGTAAGCGGAGGTTGTCGTGGGTACGGCTTGATTATACACTGGAGTTATTCCAGCCGCCTTAAGACCGTTTACGATCGTTGTGTCTTGAGATCCGTCAAAGTCGTTAGAACCATAGACCAAAGCTACCTTTAGAT
>JAKBGL010000126.1 GCA_021833085.1 Actinomycetes bacterium
CCTGGGTATTCGTTCTGGCCGCCTTCTCCGTGGGTCAGTTAAGCGGTAGCGCGTTGATATCATCTTCACAAAAGGTCAAGAAACCACTTTACGTTGGAGTCGGTATACTTTTTCTTTCACCGTTTCCCTTGATAGCTCTGTCTGAAGGAAGCTCTATCTGGGTGCTGGTCGTATTCACTTTTGTGTCGGGAGTGTCGGTGGGGGTGTTTTCACCACTTTTTGACACTGCACTTCAAAGCACCTTGTCTAAAGAGATCTTGAGCCGTGTAAGCGCTTTTGACTTTGTACTTTCGGTCGCATCTTTGCCACTTGGATTGGCGGTTGTTGGGGCAGTGGCAGAAGCGGTTGGAAGTAGTTGGGTGCTAGACGTCGGTTGTTTAGTTACCCTGTTAGCCTGCGTCTCAGTGCTGTCGCTCAGAGAGGTACGTGGCTTTGAGGTGCCTCCTTCTTAGAAAAGCCGCAGTTGTTCGGTAGTGTTGTCGTCGGCATGGCGATCTGAAGGGTAAGGTGAAGATTCACTGTGGCCATCAAAGCAGGCTCTGGTCGCAGGAGTCACTTCGAGTTCAATCTCACTGGTGTTTGAGACTGCATAGAGGTGATCTTTGGATATGGGCGAGTCCGAAAGCCACGAGTCAAGGTGGGTCAGAGATAGATGTAAGGGCTCTCTGGGATGAAGACCACGCATGTGTGTTGAGGTGGACTCTTTCGTGATAATTACTAAGGATGGGTATGTATTGGAGGTGGCGTAGACCAAAAGTCCAGCTAAAAATCCGATGTTACGTGATCTTGGGTGGATGAAGTAGGGTGACTTCTTCCCAGTTCCAGGGTCTTTCCACTCATAGTAACCACTAACAGGAACAACGCATCTAGTTTGTTGCAAGGCGTACTTGAATAGAGGTTTGTATACAACCGTTTCAACTCTAGCGTTTATAACCATTTTCGGACTCTTGCTTGTGTCTAGAGAATGTAACTTGTGACCAAAGGCTGCCTCTCCAATGACGATGTTACCGTTGCGTCGCATTGCGACTACGCAGTGATGGGTCGGGAAGATCTGGTTTGACTTCAATAGCGCCGGAACCTGTGAGTCGACCGTAGGCATGCCTACATGGAGGTTGATCGATCTCATTAGTTCTTCAAGTTCTATCATCTGAGCAAAGCGACCACACATTTAAATCTCCCTAGAACTTAGCCTAATCCTAGACACCCTGCGCCGCCATAGATCTAAAGCGAAGGATGCAAGTTTCGTAAGCAAAATGTGTTGAAATTCATATCGAGCGTTTCGAAGTTGTTAATCTGCTTGTAATATGAAACTAAATTTTATTAGTGAATTGAATAGCTTGAAAGTTAGGAGTTAGCGAGGAGATGAGTAGCAGTTCATTCCATCTCCGAAAGACCTTTGACTCCTTATCGATTAGGAACTTTCGTCTGTACTTGATTGGACAGGTTATCTCAACTACCGGTACGTGGATGCAGTCGATCGCTATGGCCTGGCTCGTCCTTAAACTAACTGGAAGCGGAGTAGACCTTGGGCTCGTAACAGCGGTTCAATTTCTACCGGTTCTACTCCTAGGTGGTTTTGCCGGTATTTTGGTAGATCGTTTCGACAAACGCAAAATCTTGATCCTTACTCAGTCACTTTTTGCCTCTCAGGCCCTGCTACTTTACATTTTGGTCAGTCTTGGAGTTGTAAGAGTCTGGATGGTATTTGTCCTTTCTGTTTACTTTGGTCTCGTAAATGCGGTGGATCCCACCGCCAGGCAGAGTTTTGTTCAGCAGATGGCCGGACCAAGTAACCTTCAAAATGCAGTGAGTTTGAACTCTGTGACCTTCAATGCTTCAAGAGCTTTTGGTCCAGCTGTTGCCGGACTTATAATTGCGTCTCTTGGAGTTGGGCCGGCTTTTGGGTTGAACGCACTCTCCTACATAGCTGTAGTTGTTGCGCTTGCGATGATGAGAAAGAGTGAGTTTTTCCCATTTGCCAAAGCGTCTAGATCCAAAGGGCAGTTTAGAGAAGGACTCGCTTTCGTCAACAAAACTCCAGCTCTACGCCTGACCTTAATTGGCATACTGATCGTTGGCACCTTTGCATACAACTTCAACGTCTCTTTGCCCTTGCTAGCGAAGTTCACCTTCCATGGAGGTCCAGAAGCGTTAGGTATTATGAGTTCCTTTGTTGGCCTTGGGGCAGTCGTGGGCGGGTTGTGGGTAGCGTCAAGCGCAAGAGTATCACTAAAGCGACTAGGAGTCGTTGGCTTGCTTTTTGCATTCACCATGGGCGTGGCGTCTGTGATGCCAACGCTAACTCTTACACTTCTCGTTCTTGGAGTTATGGGTGCCTTCTCGATAGCGTTTATGTCTATTGCAAACTCTTTGTTGCAGCTGAACTCACCGCCGCAGATGAGGGGTCGAGTCATGGCCCTTTACTCGGTAGGCTTTTTAGGAAGTACCCCGATCGGGTCGCCCATCACTGGATGGGTTGCGCAGAGCTTTGGTCCACGCTATGCGCTATTTATGGGCGCATTGTCGGTCTTGATAGTAGCGCTTATGATAACTATTCACGTCTATTTGGGGGCCAAGGAGAGAGTCAAGCTCGATGGTACCCAGGCGGCCGTAACCTAGTCGGAATGTTTGAGCTTTAGTGCTGACTCTTCGAGTCTTTGAGCGAGCTTTTCAAACAACGTGTCCACTTCGATAATCCGATCCCACTCATTCGTTGGACCTAGGCATAACGCTGGCGCAAAGCGACTGTGCTCGTCTCTAGACAAGAGACGCTTAGCAACCACATACGGCTCCTCGTCAGGATGGATGAGAACCGTAATGGGTATCTCTTGCCATACTTCGTGCTCGTTTCGTCGGTACAGGTGTGTCGGTTGTCCGAACTCATCAACGGTGGCGATATAGGCCGGTTCTGTATCGGTTATCATCTTGGACTCTAATGGCGTCGAGGTTAGACGAACCTCCTTTGCAATGTTTCTCAAGGAGATGTAGGTGGCTGAGTTGATGAGATCGTGACTCGTGTCTGAGATATAGCGAGATAGGTCTGAACTGATCTCAGAGGACTGATCCTGGGGCTTCCCGAGAGCCCATCCCTGACCGAGGGGTACTTTGAGATCGATCAAGGTCGCTATCTCGTCTTGCGCTTCAATTCCAACTGCTAACAGCCACCCGCCGATACGTTCGACTACCTCGCTTACCATCCTTATCAAGGCTTGCTTTATTGGATCCTTGTCAACGTTTTTTATGAGAGATCGATCTAACTTTACGATCTCGGGTTTCAGCGCTTCTAGGGTCTTCAGTCCTAGGTAGTCAACTCCAGTGTCGTCGAGTGCCACGATGGCTCCTCGACTTCGTAGTTCCGCTAACGTAGCGGATACTCGCTCTAGAGACTTGGAAGGAATGTGACCGGTAAGTTCAATAGCGACCCGGTCCAGACTGCCAGAAAGCGACTCTTTCACAACCTGAGCGTTAAGAGCGCTAGGTGTTACATTGACTGATATGAAGCAAGATGAAGGTAACTCAGGTAGCTTAAGTCGGGCGTTGGAGATCGCAAGAGCTTCGAGTCTCTCAGAGAGATTGAGCCTCTTCGCCTCTGCGAACCACTGTGGGTAGGTTATCTGTGGACAAAATGGAAAACGAGACAAAGCTTCGTAGCCAACCGATACTCCTCGAACCATGTCTACTATGGGTTGAAGGTGTATAGACAGTAGAGAAGGATCTTCGATGACTTCTTGGACCGACACAGAAAATGTAGTACGGTCAGCTGAACTATGGATGTTTAGATCGTTAATCAGTACATTTCGCTTTGAGTCTTTACGCTTTGACTGACTACTACTCAAAGCGGTGCGATCTCCTGTCTCTGTCAAGTGTTGCCTCCAACTTCTTGAAGAGAACTTCGGACTACGCAGAGGCATTCTTTAGCTCTTTAGAGCGTCTTAACTCGAAGTGGTATCGGTAGGTTGTTGCGTATCTAGGTGCATTTCTTAAATCAACTAGCTGTTGTAGTCCATGGCAATCGAGTAGCGATAAGTTGTTAGACCTTTAACGTCGTGTAACGGACGGAATTTGAAAGTGAACTGACGCTAAATCTTTAATGTAGGACGTCACCTTCGACGTCTTTTTGAGGTGTCTTTGAGCTGATGGCGAAGGGAGAAAAATAGTGTGACTACCACTATGAACGGTGCCAGCAGGTACGGAATGCTAACTCCCAGGAGATAGAGGAGGGTTAAAGAAACTACTAAAGTAGCCACTCCCGCAGTGAGGCCTGGAGTCTCTCCGATAAGTAGATCCCAAAAGAATCTTCCGACAGCTTTTATAAACTTCAAGTACGACTCTCCACGTGTTAGCATACCACCTAATGCGAAGTAACTTTTTTGTCTAGTTGACCCATACTTCTTTGTAGGTACAGGACAAGAAGGTAGCTTGAGACGGCGTAAAAGGCGATCAGCCCGACTATCGAAAGATCTGAATA
>JAKBGL010000127.1 GCA_021833085.1 Actinomycetes bacterium
TCGCGTTGAGGCTCGAGTACGTGCAACTCTCTACTAACTTTCGTACCGTTGAGACAAGTGCGTCCAAGGGATCGTCTTTGAGTCCGGAACTTAACAAAGCTCCAAAGTACGCCTCGGAGTCTGTCGTCCCGTGAAGCATGCCTCGGTACTGAGGGTCGATGTAACCTTCTAGTACATCCAACGATGGGACTGATCCGTTATGACAAAATGCTACGTCCGAAATGAGAAATGGATGCGTATTTTCTAGGTTCACACTTAGGTTCATCGTAGCCCATCGATAGTGCAAGATCGCTGCATTTGAAAGTGCCTTAGCGATAGCATCGTGGTATTGCGGGTCTCTTTGGGCGGCCGAGGGAGCTTTTGCCACCCGCACAGACCCATTCTCAAGCCACCCAATGCCCCATCCATCTCCATGTTGCGCCCTCGAAAGGCACTCAAAAGACGAGTAAGAGTCTCCCAATAACTTCGGGATAGTCGTTTGATGCTTTGTGACATATCCGAGCATTCTGCACATCTGCGTCTCCATTTCGTAACAACCCAAACCGCAAGTAGTTGGGACGCTAAGCTACACGTTATCGTGATCACAATTTGATTTCACTCACGCTCATAAATATTAGAAACTTTTCATCATTTGCATAGAAAGCCCATCTCGAATAGCGAGCACTTTGAAAACTCGGGCTCTGGATCTGAAATGTCAGCCTATAGACAATCTACGACTCAAACAGCCAGCCTTGTTCAGGCGATAAAGCCTTGAAACTAGAGCTCAAATAGCCGTCAAAGGGACGAAGCGTTTATTGCGGCATACTTGACGTAGAGGTACTCATCGATTCCATCAAATCCACCCTCTCGTCCAAATCCTGAGTGCTTTACTCCACCGAAAGGAGCGGCAGCGTTTGAAACAAGACCCTGGTTCACTCCCACCATACCGGTCTCAAGTCTCTCTATGACCCTTAGTGCTCTATTTAAACTCTCTGTAAATAGATAAGCCACAAGTCCATATGGCGTTGAGTTTGCAAGCTCTATAACCTCTTCTTCAGTGTCAAAGACGAACACTGCTGCTACTGGGCCAAAGATCTCCTCGTTTGCGATCGCAAAGCTCGAATCAACTCCTAGCACGATTGTCGGTTGATAGAAGTATCCAGGTCCAAACGAAGCACCCCCTGCCACTACTTTCGCACCTTTGCTTCTAGCATCAGCTACAAGCCGTTGAACCTTGTCCACTGCAGCCTGTTCCACAAGTGGTCCTACCTCAACTCCAGCTTCGGTTCCTCTGCCAACTTTCAGTGACTCAAAACGTGTCTTTAGTGCTAAGGAGAACTCTTCAGCGATACCTCGTTGCACAAAGATACGATTCGCCGAGGTGCAGGCCTCGCCTGTATTTCTTAACTTAGCCAGCATCGCGCCCTGTACCGCTTTTTCGAGATCAGCGTCTTCAAATACAATTAGAGGAGCGTTTCCTCCCAGTTCCATCGAAAGTCGCAAGAGGTTATTGGATGCTTGAGCCATGAGTATCTTTCCAACCTCAGTCGAGCCTGTGAAAGAGAGCTTGCGAAGTCTACGGTCGTCAACTAAAGGTTTTGTAAGTCCACCAGGATCTGTGGTATGAACTAGATTCACTACACCACTTGGGACTCCCACCTCCTCTAGGATGCGGATAAAAGCCGCCATCGTCAAAGGAGTTAGCTCCGCTGGTTTTACGATCGTGGTACACCCTGCGGCCAGCGCCGGGCCAAGCTTTCTCGTGGCCATTGCTAATGGGAAGTTCCAAGGAGTAATCATATAACTAGGCCCTACAGGTTGTCTTTGGGTTAGGATCTTCATCGACCCTTCAGGTCCCATATAGTACTCCCCTTTTACTCTCACCGCTTCCTCTGAAAACCATCTAAGAAACTCGGCTGCATAGAGGACCTCTCCTTTGGACTCCGCAAGGGGTTTGCCCATCTCAAGTGTCATCAAAAGTGCTAGATCGTCTTGTTGAGCTACAGTGAGTTCATAGGCTTTACGTAGCATCTCCGCTCTGACCCTAGGTGGAGTACGTCCCCAAGATCGTTGCGCCAAGTCAGCCGCCTCAAGTGCAGCTAAGCCATCTTGTGGAGTTCCATCTGCAACCTCTGCAATCACCTCTTTAGTCGCAGGATCCTCTACTTTAAATCTCTTACCATCACTACTGTCCCTCCACTCACCATTGATGAACAGATCCTTTGGGACTCGATCTACCACGGATCTTTCGGACAACTCCACCGTAACTCCTCTAAGTAGTAAAACGCAGATCTAACTCTAGATGAGATCGTAACCCATCTAGAAGTACTCACGTCAGCTAGCCGGCCGTCAAATTCAAGAGATAACTGGTGTATTCATACAAAGCCTCAAGCTACAAGTTGGACTCGACTCCGAAAAGGTACTCAAGCCTCAAACCTCTCCGGTAGACCTTGCTATCTCGACAACGATAAAGACACTGTACTTTGAGCTCATTCTCGTTACCTCTTAGCGAGATTTTGAACCATAAAGATCGAGCACCTAAGCGTCCCGAAGGACCTCTCGCTTTCATAGGGGCAGATACCACGAGTCGCTACCTTATAAGAGAGTCGTAGTTCGAACATCTAGAGTCAATCCAAAGAAAGTAGACCCATATCAACGCGTACTGATTAGGAGAAGATATCTTTCCCTCTAAAGTTGATCCACGCTGCAATGAAGGTGAGACCTAGCCAAACCGCCTGCTCTAAGATGTCAAGTTTCACATTATGCAAAACTTGCGGAGTTCTAAAGAGGTCAATAAAAGAACCCCAGTAGGTTGAGGGCAGAAGTGGTCTGATGCTGACTAACTGTGGGATTTGACCAAGTATCTCAGATACAACCGCTACCGCAACCGCTACCGCTGCTGCTGCCGCTGATGAGTCTGTAAGAGTGGACACAAAGACGCCCACGCCGACTATCGAAAACATCGAGATGCCCACCACTAACGCCGCTTCAAAAGTAAGACCGATGCCAGTTAAGTTTGAGACTGTACTTCCAGAGAGGGTAACAATCGGGCCGATATGAAACAGTATCGCTCCGGTAATGCCTCCTACGATGGCAACTATCACAACAGCGACCATGGTGTAGATCAAAGCTGACGCCATCTTCACAGCCAAAAGGCGGCCCCTACCTGCCGGCGCCACTAGGAGGTAACGCAGTGCTCCCGTGGAGGCTTCCCCAGAGACAGAGTCTCCAGCGATCAAAGATACCGCTAAAGGTATCAAAAAAGTCTCCATTGTCGTCAAAGCTACCAACGATAGGAAGACCGGATTCTGAGTTAGCTGGCTAAAAAAAGGAGGGCCTCCTCCGTTGCCTCCTCTTTGTCCTAGAGTCTTTACAACAATACCAAGCAGAACCGGAACGAGTGCGATGAGTCCAAGAACTACAAGGTTCCTAGGTCGTCGGAAAGTCCGTCTGAGTTCATCAGCGAACATCAAAACCCTCCCCTAAGTAACGCACAAATACGTCCTCCAAAGATCGTCCGATTATCCTTAGGCTCGATACAGTAACGCCCTCGGTAACTAATCTATGGTTTAACTGTCCAGCGAAGCCGTCGGAGTCAGGAAGCTCTATCTTTATAGTTCGGCTAGACTGGTCCGTCACGGTCTTTAAGTCCGGATACCACTCTAAAAGCAACCTCGTAGCCTTGTCAACCGGCTCAGCATGAACCTCTAAGCTACCGGTCTGTTCTTTTTTCAGCACTTCCATCGACCCATTTTTCAAGATCCTACCTTGAGACATAAGTGCGACATCGGTACAGATCTGATCAACTTCGGATAACAGATGCGAAGAGAGGAAAATGGTCGACCCAGAACGAGAGAGATCCAGAACTATCTCTCGAACCTCCTTCATACCTGCCGGATCCAGTCCATTTGTAGGTTCATCCAATACATAAAGCTCCCTGGGTAAAGCGACCGCCCACGCCAAGGAGAGTCTCTGTTTCATACCCAAAGAGTACTTCTTAGCACTCATCTCGGAGACCTTGGAAAGACCCACGCGCTCTAGTGCCTCACCCGCCAACTTATCTGCCTTGGAGCCTGTTACTCCAGTGGCACTAAGGAGACGTTTTATATTTTGTGCCCCGCTCAGATATGGAACAAATCCAGGTCCCTCAATCATCGCTCCAACTTTTGGGAGAACCTTAGAGAGTTGCTTCGGAACCGACAAGCCTAAAAGTGAAACTCTACCTGCGTCAGGAAATATGAGACCAAGTAGCATACGAATAGTCGTGGTCTTCCCGGCACCATTGGGGCCCAAAAACCCGTAGACGGAGCCTTGACTTACATTCAAAGAGACGGCATCAACAGCGTTTCTTTTCTTGAACGACTTGGTCAACGCGTCTATTTCAATCACTACATCGCTAGCCATATCTCCCTGTCTCTAGAGTAACTGAAACTCCAAACGCTATCTCAACGCCGGCGTGAGTGCC
>JAKBGL010000128.1 GCA_021833085.1 Actinomycetes bacterium
ACGACGGGTGCTGGTTCTGGTGCCGGCTGTACTGGCGGGGTAGAGACAACGGGTGCTGGTTCTGGTGCCGGCTGTACTGGCGGGGTAGAGACAACGGGTGCTGGTTCATTAGGCATGCTGTCACTACCTAAAACAGCAAGAACTGTACCTACTTCAACCGTATCACCTTCTTCTACCAAAATTTGAGTCACCACACCACTCTCGGTAGACGGTACTTCAGAGTCCACTTTGTCCGTCGACACTTCAAAGAAAGGTTCGTCTTTCTTGACAGTCTCTCCAACCTTTTTCAACCACTTTGTAATAGTTCCTTCAGTTACTGATTCCCCTAATTGAGGCATTTTGATCTCAGCCAACGTGCAATCCCCTCCCTGTAAGCGCTAACACCGTTTCTCCGAATGACTCCGACAACGTCGGATGTGGCTGTATAAATTGACTGACCTCTTCGGGTGTTGCTTCCCAGTTGACAGCTAGATAACCCTGACCCAACTGCTCTGTTACCCAAGGACCGACCATGTGTACTCCTAGGATTCGACCCGCTTCACCCGATGTAAGTCGCTCCGCTATAACTTTTACCATACCTTGGGTCTCACCAATAATTCTTGCCCTTGAGTTACCACCGAATGGATCTTTCTTAACCAAAATATCCAATCCGGCCTCTTGAGCTTGTGCTTCTGTTAAACCTGCGAAGGCCACTTCCGGGTTAGTGTAGATGCACCACGGGACCTTCGAATACTCAATCGGAACAGCTTTCTCTCCAAGTATGGTCTTAATAGCAACAATGGCTTCAGCAAAACCTACGTGGGCAAGTTGAGCTGTATTGACTATGTCACCAATTGCAAAAACACCTTGCTCACTAGTTCTCATATACTCATCGACCATCACAAAGCCACGAGAGTCCAACTGTACCTTCGAATTCACACCAAGAAGGTACTCGGTATTTGGGCTTCTACCTATAGAGACGATGATGGCGTGAACATTCACCTCTTGGCTATCGCCAAACTTGAGTTTGGTTAGATCTCCATTTGGTTCATGAGACTTTACCGAACTACCCGTGTGTACTGTAATCCCTCGCTTCTTGAAAGATCTAAGTACAACATCAGCAATATCTCGGTCACATCCTGCGAGTATGCTTGGTAGAGCCTCGACGATAGTTACCTCAACACCCATATCACTAAGCATCGATGCAAACTCACAACCTATTGCTCCCCCACCGATAACTGCTACCGATCTCGGGAGTTCACTAAGTGATAGAAACTCGTCAGAGGTCATAACGTAACGACCGTCAACTTCAAATCCAGGAAAGGTTCGAGGAATTGATCCTGACGCTAGAACAACACTATCCCCATGAACAGTGGTCCCATCTGATAGCGATACTGTCCCATCCCCCTCATAGCAGCCGACCGACTCGATAACAGTTATTCCTCGGCCCTTCATCAATCCACTGAGACCACGCCACAGTTGGTCAACTACCTTCTGTTTTCTACTTTGGGCGATCGAGAAGTCAACCATTGAAACCGAACTCGAAATCCCAAACTCTTTAGAATCTAAGACCGTGCGATACACAGCCGCCGTCTCCAGATACTCCTTGGCTGGGACACAACCTCGATGTAAACAGGTGCCTCCAACTTTTTCCTTCTCAATGACACATATATCTAGCCCTGCAGAAGCTCCGTAAAGAGCTGCCGCGTATCCTCCAGGGCCTCCGCCAACAACGACGACATCGAACTCGTTAGACGACGACCTCACCTCCTCATCAACGCTTAACACTACTTCGAGACACCATCAAACTCTTCGAAATATTGACTTATTAGTCACTAACACTTGGAAGACTACTCAAGAAAAATACATGATGCAACACAAGTTGCACACAACTATGTCTCTAGCTGCAGTTATCCGCATACACAAAGACTCCCTCAACTCGAACTCGACACTGGGATATATAAACTACCTAGACAGATCTTGGCCCAGTTCCTTGAGTTCTTCAAACTGATCATCGGTCAGTTCGATCTCTGCTGCCCGAACGTTTGCTTCTAATTGAAATGTGGAAGAAGCCCCCGGTATGACCACAACATTCGGTAGCTTCAAAAGCCACGCTAATGCAACTTGCGCAGACGTAGCGTCGTACGACTTCGCAATCTCCGAAAGCCTCGCAAGTAACGGTCTAGCCTTGATTAAGTATTCATTTGAGAAGCGTGGTGTATAGCGCCTAAACCCATTGGGCTTACTGTTCAACCCATAACGTCCACCTAAGAGACCTTGTTCTAACGGGGAGTAGGCGATAATAACTCGATCGTTCGCCACAGCCCACGGATGCATCTCCCGTAAAGGTCCCTGCGAGATCAACGAAAGATGAACTTGATTAGAGAGCAGCGGTCGACGAAGTACTGTCTCTGCACTTTGCCAGTAGTCAAGCGAAAAATTAGACACTCCTCCATAGCGAACCGTTCCCCTATCAAGGACTCTCCGTAGACCTCCCACCTGTAACTTCAAAGGGAAGGCCGGGTTTGGAAAATGCAGTTGGTATAGATCGATAACGTCGGTCCGCAGACGTTTAGCACTTCGGTAAGCTCGGTCAACTAACAGCGGTGAAAGTGGAACCACCGGAAAAAACTTCGTAGCTATAAAAACTTTCGACCTATCAGCCTCAAGTGCTTCTCCAACGATACGCTCAGAGGCCCCAAAGCCATAGAGTTCAGCCGTATCAACTAGGTTTACTTGAAGCTCTACGGCCCTACGTAAGATATCCTTCGCCGTCGTCTTAGCGAAGACGCCACCGTAACCCCACTCCTTCGATCCAAACTGCCACGTTCCAACGCCGATTGAAGAAACCAAATCCTCGCCAAGTTTTACAAACTTCATGGCATCAATGCTAAGCCGATCGCACAAGACTTGCACGAACACACAGGATGTTCTTCAGGTTTTCCACCAGCCCCTACTTCGGCGGCATCCTTAGGGCACCATCTAGTCTGACAACTTCTCCATTGATATAGCCGTTGTCACAGATCGAAAGTACTAGTTTTGCGTAGTCGTTAGGTGTACCCAGTCGATGAGGAAACGGTACGCCAGCAGCTAGAGCTGCTCTCGCCTGCTCTGGAAGAGACCCAAGAAGCGGTGTATCAATAATTCCAGGAGCTATCGTAACAACTCGGATACCCAGTACCGCAAGATCGCGAGCTGCTGGTAACGTCATAGCCACAATTCCACCTTTAGACGCCGAATACGCAATTTGTCCAATCTGACCGTCGTAAGCAGCTATTGAGGCGGTATTTACAATAACGCCCCGCTCGCCGTACTCAAGGGGGTCGGTCTTTGCCATGATCGACGCAGCAACAGCCATCACATTGAATGTACCGACTAAATTTACTTGAATAACCTTGTCGAAAGATGCGAGATCATGAGGTGCATCATCACGTCCAAGCACTCTTTTAGCTATGCCGATTCCTGCACAGTTAACGGTAACTCTGAGAGGCCCGAGGTCCGCAATGCGTTCAAGAGCTTCATTAACGGCTTCACGGTTCGTAACGTCGGCGTTCACAACGCTAACCTTGTCCCCTAGGACATCTTGGAGTTCCTTACCCCGTTCTCCATCTCGATCGATTACCAAAACATGCACTCCCTTTCCAACCAAAGCGTGCGTTGTCGCAAGCCCTAGTCCAGAAGCACCTCCAGTCACTACTGCTGTTGTTCCATTCAGTTCCATATCTCACACCTTAGGTGATCAACGAAGATTTGTCACAACGACAAATAGAGACGTGTTTAACTCTCCAACCTAGATAGAGCATCGCTGACCTACCTCTACTACACTCACATCTCATTTGTATCTGATGCCCACGATTTGACCGTTCTAATTCGGGAAACAGTCGTATCCGATAGACTTAAAAGTCGTCGGACTGAGTTATCCCATGATGTAGTGCACGTGCACTACATCATCGTCAAACTTCCTTATCGAGGCTAATTGATGGCTCCGAAATAAACAAAAGTGATGAGATCCAATTGAGGCAAAACTACTCTCGCTCCATCTCTACTTTTGAAGGAACGCACAGTTCGTTGTCTAACACATTAATGGAACATCGATAGGTCGTCTTGATCTATTTTTCTACGTTTAATATCTAGACTTCATAGGCGAGAAGGCTCATAGCGCAAGACTCCTAGGCTCCGTTGTTAACGATTGCTCGGGCTGCATTTTGAGCGAGCGTATCGGCACGCTCATTCAGCTCATTACCAGCGTGACCCTTAACCCACTCAAACTCCACTGAACGCTCTGATTCAGTCACCAAAGGAACCAACCGTCGCCAGAGGTCCGAGTTGGCCACCGGATCCCCCTTAGAGTTCCTCCATCCGTTCACTATCCACTTCCGCCACCACTTATCTCGAAAACAGTTCACTACGTACGTTGAGTCTGACACAATCACTACATCGCCATCTACATGTTCC
>JAKBGL010000129.1 GCA_021833085.1 Actinomycetes bacterium
TACTATGAACGTGCACACCTGCCAAACGCTAAGTTTATTGAGTTTGAGAAGGTTCTATCTGATTTACCAGGAGGAAAGGGTCGCCACCCCCTGCCTCAGGCTAAAGATGTTGAGGAGGCTTTATCCAAAGTTGGAGTTAATTCAAGTGATTTCGTTGTCTTTTACGATCAAGGTGACTCTCTAGCTGCATCTAGAGGTGCTCTTACGCTCAGACACTTTGGTCATCAATCGGTCGCAGTACTTCTCGGTGGGTTCCAACGCTGGACTGCTGAAGGGAACGCTGTCTCTACAGAGATAGCTTCAGTTGAAGCCTCTGAATTTCGATTTGATGAAGCTAACCGGAAGGAAATCTTCGTGGAAGTCAACTATGTCTTAGAGGGCAAGGCGTGTTTGATTGACGTACGTGAACAAGTTAGATACTTGGGTATCTCAGAGCCGATAGACAAAGTTGCAGGCCATATACCAGGGGCTCTCAACCTGCCTTACTCGTCGGTCTTTCATCCAACTACTGGCTTAAATCAGCTCGTATTAGAGTCGTTTTTTACAGAACATCGTCTTGGCCCCGATTCGCTGATGACGACATACTGTGGGTCTGGAGTGACAGCATCTTTTATGGCTCTTGCACTTGAATATTTGGGGATGCAAGATGCAAAGGTCTATGTGGGCTCCTGGTCAGAGTGGGTTGAGGACCCAACTCGTGAAGTTAGCGTTAACACTGAGTAACACTATGATCTAAGGGAAGAAACCGGACAGTCGATGCCCCTATGTTGTAAAGTAGCGATAAGCTATTTGCATAAGGAGTTGCCGTGCGAGTAGTCGTAGTTAGACACGCAAAGGCTGGTGAGAGAAGCTCGTGGGAAGAGCAAGAGTTCGAACGCTCCCTAAACCAGGCTGGCATAAAACAAGCTCAAGCGATCGCAGAGTTTCTCAAAGAAGGTACTTTTACTGCGCTGTTTTCGAGCCCGTACAAGAGATGTGTTCAAACGCTAGACCCCCTAGGTGATGCTCTTGGTCTAGAGATCAAGTTAGACGAGCGCCTGGCGGAAAACACGACGTATGTTGCGCTTCAGAGTTTCCTTCTGTCTCTTGGCGGAGACGGATTCTACGTCGCATGCACCCATGGGAACGTGGCTCCTGAACTTGTTGAGATGCTTATAGGCTCCAACATGGAACGAGTGGGAACTCCTCTTCGCTGTGCGAAAGGTAGTCTCTGGGATATAGAGATAGTTAGAGGCGGTGTAAGGAGAATCTCTTATAGAGAGGATAACTTTAACACGGTATATGTTGGCTAATCAGAGTTGTAATAGTCTGTAGTCAGAAGTGGCAGTTTTCGAAGGAAGTATTTGTTCAATGTCACAGTCAAGTACGGCTGAAAGTTGTCGAAAATACTAGCCGACTACTTTTTAAAGAGACCGTCGACCTCTGATAGCGGGCGTACTTAGGTTAAAATTGGTGGTGATGGAGATGAGTACTCATTCGAGAGTCATTGGCTACAGTCCCTACGAACAGCAGGGTGCGACGGGGTCTGATCCTCATAGGCGTAGCTTCGGTAGAGGAGCGTCACTTCTCGCCTCTTCTTTAGCGGTGTACCCTTATACGCAGTCTTCAAGAGTAGGTACTTTGGTGGTAAAGGTGGCGGAAACTATAGCTGAGGTACCCTCAAGTGACCTAGCCGACAGGCTCTCTATGGCAACTGGAAGAGGTTGGTTTAGTGCAGTTGGAGGAGTGTTTTCCTTCGAGCTAGTCTCAGATCCTGTGCCAGCGACGGTCGTCGAAGAGATCATCGTTGACCCCTCTAAGGTAGACTGTCGGATCCTTTACTACTCTTTGCCGTGCTTTATGAGTTCTACACAGGTGATCTTCGACGCATTTAGTAGGATGAGAGACCTCCCCAAACGTTAGTATCCTGGTTGTTTCGAGTCAGGGTGCTCACGTGCCTTCATCCACCTTTGCTCCTCCTCGCCGATTGGAGTGCTTGGTTCCCCAAGAACGAAGGGCCAAATCTCCTCAGCTACCTTTCGCCAGTTGGAGGTGGCTTTCATTTGGGCAAGAATAGCGTAAAGTCCTAGATTTATTCTCTGTACTACAACAAAACTTTTGGGAACGTTCACGTACTTAGAGAGGCTTGATTTTCTGTCGAAGCTATGGCTCAGAAGTGAGTTGGAGTACTCTTCAGTAATGGTCATTGGGATCGCCTCTTTAACGATCCTGTAGTAGGGTGCGAAGTAGTCGTAAACCTCAGCATCAGATACGGGGGCGTTTGGTCGAAGAAGTCCGTTGTTTTCAATGGTATCTCTAAATCTCTTAGGGCTAGGATCGATCACCGCATAGTGGATCATCTCCATAAATTTAGAGATCTCTGACTGCGAGAAGCTTCGAGAAAATCCGAAGTCCAAAAAGGCGACCTGTCCGTTCGGTAAGAATATGTAGTTTCCAGGATGGGGATCGCCATTGAAGGTCTTAAGGCGATATAAAGACCGAAAGACAAACCTAAAAATGGTTTCACCAAAGCTGTCAAGCTGGGATTGAGATTCATTTAGTGCGTTGTAGAAGTTCAGCCCTTCTATGTATTCAGTCGTAAGGACGGTGGCTCCGCTTGACTCTTTATAGACCTTTGGTACTACGATCGTTGGATGTCCCTCGTAGTAATGGTAGAAGAGTTCTTGTACATTGGCTTCGTGGATGTAGTCGAGCTCCTCTAAAATTCGAGAACTGATCTCTTCTGACATATCTTTTACATCCATAGAGGGAAAGATCCACTTAAGCATTGCTGCAAGACTTTGAGAGTTCTTCAGATCTGCTACTATGGCTTCACGAGCTTCCGGGTACTGAACCTTGACTGCAACTAGATCGCCGTTTCGTGTGACTGCTCGGTGGACCTGACCGATAGAGGCGGCAGCGAATGGAGTCTCCTCAAACTCTTTGAAGAGTTCCTTTAACTTCACACCTAGGTCGTTTTCTATGACTTGTTTCGCTTGGTCCCACTCTATTCCAACTGCGTTGTCTTGAAATTGGGACAGAGCATCTCGGGTGTCTTGTGGAACCCTTGTGTCTAAGTAACTCGCCATCTGGGCGACCTTAGCGGTCACACCTCTCATGGCGCCGAATTTTTCGCGAATGTGTTGTGAGCTTTGATTTTCAGCAGTACGTTGTGTATCTGTATCAGCTTTGGAGTCTACCTTTTCAAAGAGATGCCTTGTGCCTAAGGATATCAAAAGTCTTGCGGCGTCCAAGGCCCGTTTAGCTCTTGAGGTTGACATCTTTGCTTTAGCCCCTCACTCCATTCGCCTACGATCCCTGCATCTGCTCATCTAAAGATTTAACGACTGCAACGCTGTGTCTAGATGTGGGTACTTGAAGGTAAAGCCCGCATCTAAAAGGCGCTTCGGCTGTACGTTTTGGGAAGCAAGTACCGTCTCGTGTGCCATCTCCTTGCCTAAAGCCAACTCTAAAGCGAAAGATGGTACCCCCAGGACTGCCGGTCGAGACAGAGCCGAACTTAGATATTTTGTGAACTCTAGATTGGTTGTAGGTGTCGGGCCGACAAGGTTGTAAGCCCCTTGAGCTTGGGTCTCTGAAAGTAGGTGCATAATAGCGGCTATATGGTCATCGATATGAATCCATGGCATGTAAGCTTTCCCGTCCCCCAAACGTCCACCGAGTCCCACTCTAAATGGTATTGCTGCTTTTGCGAGGGCACCGCCATCTTTTGCGAGCACTATTCCTGTTCGGATAAGGCAGGTTCTAATCTCAAAGTCCAGAGCCTTGTTAGCTTGTTCTTCCCAGTCTCGACATACGGTAGACAAAAAGCCGGTACCGAGAGTCGAGTGCTCCGTGAGCAGCTCCGCCCCTCGGTTTCCGTAGTAACCAACTGCGGAAGCCGATATTAAGATACGAGGCAGACGACTTGCTCTAGTCATAGCCTCGACAAGACCCCGAGTACCGTAGACTCTGGAGGCGTAGATCTTGGACTTTATGTCGGAGTTCCATCTCCTTGAAGCTACCGGTTCGCCTCCAAGGTGAATGACTGCGTCTACGACAAGATCGTCAGGGACGTAAGCAGTACCGTCGTAAGGATCCCACCACGGTAGCGTTTCGGGCTTCTCTTGTGTAACGTTTACCCGTTTGACGGTGACTATCTCGTGGTTGTTGCGTGAAAGTTCATCTTTGAGATGGCGTCCAATCAAACCGCTACTTCCAGTAATGGCAACCTTCATAGATACCTTCTTACAAATAGTGTCGAATAAGTAGAGAATTGAACCCTTAATACAATCCTAGGTCTTAGACGGGCTGAATCGCCGTCGCTATTCATGACGGCACCGAAGGATCTCTCGGGTGCTAGCGTTGAAAGGCGTGAGATCCATATGTAAATGTAGGTTTGATAACTCTATCCAATGAACGCACAACCAGCGACGCG
>JAKBGL010000130.1 GCA_021833085.1 Actinomycetes bacterium
TTTCCTAAGGAGTATGGTAAATACTTGGTCGAAAAGGGCTCGATAACTATAGATGGGGTGTCTCTTACCTTGGTTGAAGTTCAAGAAGATAGCTTTAGCGTGGCTGTTATCCCTCACACTCTAAGGGTTACTACACTTGGAGTCAGAGGAGTTGGCGATATGGTTAACTTAGAGTTTGACGTGGTTGCAAAGTACGTTGAGAAGCTAGTTAGCTTTCAGGCTTCCTAACAGTTGAGATAAAGGAGCACGAGAGTCATGGCGTTGTCGACCATCGAAGAGGCCATTGAAGCCGTTAGGGTCGGAAAGATGGTGGTTGTAGTTGATGATGAAGATCGTGAGAATGAGGGCGATCTCATCATGGCCGCTGAGTTCGTCACCCCTGAGGCGATCTCGTTCTTTTTGAACTACACATCTGGTTTGATCTGTGCACCTCTGAGAGGTGAGCGTCTTGACGAATTGAATATACCTCTTATGGTACAGGACAATACAGAGTCGCAAAGAACGGCTTTTACCGTTTCGGTCGACTATCTAAAGGGTACTACCACAGGCATCTCCGCTGATGATCGAAGCGCAACGATCAAAGCTTTAGTAGATCCAAATACTACGCCCTCCCACTTTGCACGACCGGGTCATATCTTTCCGCTTCGTTATCGAGAAGGTGGGGTTCTAAAACGCGGTGGCCATACCGAGGCAGCTGTTGATCTTGCTGTGTTGGCGGGTCTTTATCCTGCGGGAGTGCTCTGTGAGATCATCACCGAAGACAAGCGAAAGATGGCTCGTCTCGAGGAGCTGACCCGTTTCGCCAAGAACCACGACTTGCCGATTATCTCTATCGCCGATCTAATCAGGTATCGAAAACGTACTGATAAGTTGGTGAGGAAGGTCGAAGGTGCAGTCGCTCGAATCCCTACGATATTCGGAGACTTTACCTGTATCGGTTATGAGTCTGTCTTGGACGGCGAACAACACGTAGTTATGATCAAAGGAGCGATCGATCCTGACAAGCCTACCCTGGTGAGAGTGCACTCAGAGTGCCTTACAGGCGATGTTTTTGGATCGTTGCGTTGTGACTGTGGACCGCAACTAGAGGCTGCCTTGGAGGAGATCTCTAAGGAAGGTTCCGGGATTGTAGTCTATCTGCGTGGTCACGAGGGTAGGGGGATCGGAATTGGACATAAACTTCGAGCCTACTCACTGCAAGAGAACGGCTCCGACACCGTAGACGCTAATGTAGAACTCGGTCTCCCTGTGGACTCCCGGGAGTACGGAATCGGGGCACAGATCTTAGTTGACGTTGGGGTCCGTTCCATGAAACTCATGACGAATAATCCAGCTAAGTACGGTGGCTTGGAGGGTTTCGGATTGAACATCGTTGAAAGAGTACCTCTACGACCAAGGGTGAATCCAGAGAACCTAACCTATCTGCGTACTAAGAGAGACAGGATGGGCCATCTCTTGGATGGCTTGGAAGAGTACGAGGCTAAGTACGATAAGAAAGACGACGGTGATAGCAAAGGTGTCTGAGGTGACCCACCAACAAGTGACGCGTATCGAGGGTTCACTTATGGCACAAGGTATGAGATTTGGTCTTGTCTGCTCTCGCTTCAACGAGTTCATTACCTCTTCACTGTTACAGGGGGCTAAGGACGCTCTTTCTCGACTTGGGGTTGCAAACTCAGAGATACTGGAGGTGATGGTACCCGGAGCCCTTGAGATTCCCCAAGCTGCACGGGCTTTGGCCAGGACTGGCTACTGTGATGCCATTATTGCTCTTGGTGCTGTCATACGCGGTGATACAGCGCACTTTGACGTGGTCGTTAATCAAAGCGCTTCGGGATTGAGTGCTGTTGAAGCGGAGTACGCTATTGTAGTGACGAACGCCATCCTTACCACCGATACCATCGAGCAGGCTATCGATCGTAGCGGCGCCAAGGCTGGGAACAAAGGGTACGAAGCGGCGATGGTTGCGGTAGAGATGGTAGATCTTTTTAGGAAAATTCGATCCTATGGAAAAGGCGACTGATTAATTTGGTGAAAGAGGAAAGTTGTTAAAACTAGTTCTGCCCAAAGGTTCTTTAGAGAAAGCGACCTTGGAGCTTTTTGCATCTGCTGATCTAACGGTTGAGAGAAGTAGTGAGGTCGACTATCGAGCTTCAATTAGCGACCCCCGTATCTCCGAAGTTCGGATTCTGCGACCCCAAGAGATACCAACTTATGTCGAAAAAGGACTTTTTGACTTTGGTATTACAGGTAGAGACTGGGTGGAAGAGACCGGAGTGGATGTAGTATCGATGGGTGAGCTGCATTACTCGAAAGCCACGACTAGACCTATCAAGGTCGTGCTTGCAGTGCCTTATGACTCGGAGATCAAAACTCCGACTGATATAAGTGACGGGATTCGTGTTTCGACCGAGTATCCCTCTACTACAAAGAGATACTTTGACGAACTTGGAGTCGAAGTTGAGGTGGTGTTTTCCTACGGAGCTACCGAAGCAAAGGTTCCTGATATCGCTGATGCAGTTGTAGAGATAACGGAGACCGGTAAGGCTCTTAGGGCGGCCGGACTTCGTATAATCGACACTTTACTTGTATCACATACTGAGGTTATTGCTAATCGAAGCGTTGCTGCTGATCCGGATAAGCTCCACGCTATAGAGCAGATCATGACTCTACTTGAGGGAACCTTGTCGGCGCGTTCTAAGGTTCTGGTCAAGTTAAACGTTGGCGAGCGAGACTTAGAAGTCATAATCGGCCTGCTTCCGTCTATGAAAGCTCCGACAATCTCCAAACTCTATGGCGACCTAGGATACGCTATTGAGGCTGTCGTTCCACGCCATACCATCAACACCTTAATACCAGCGCTCAAGGATCATGGGGCGACGGATATCTTGGAGATACCGTTGTCCAAAATCGTTCCCTAGGTTACTGGCTGCTTTTGTGAATGGCTAAGTATAGGTACGCTTCGTTTTGGATGTGAGAGACGGATAATCCCGAGACCTGTAATCTATTTTGGAGAATAGTCTTTACAAATTTTACTACGTTGCAGTTAACACTTCTGATGCTTCGTCGATATTGACGGCTTCTGTAGGATGAAGTGGTTCCAGTGCGCGTTTTGATGAAGCGTACCAGATGAACAGGGTATGCTGATCGACATCCACCGACTCTACGACGCAGACACGGGAAAGGGACGGGACCGCTTGTACAACGATAAACAAGCGCTGGCCAGGGGATAACATAGCAGCGAAGAAATCAAAATGATAGCCGCGCATTATTACGAATTGTCCTAGCCATAACCGGGGAACTATCGGTGGCGGTTGACATCTTTATTTGCTTTAGACCATCGATCGGACCTTTATAAATGCTTGAATTCATATCGTTGGTATTTATGGTTGTATCTACTCAGCACGTTTACCCCGACTAACTACGGGCAACTCGGCGTCCATGTCAGTGCGGAAGAGATTGGAAGCGACCTGTAGTGGCTCTTGGGTGCTTATCTATTAACGTACCGACAAAGTTTTTGTAACAGAGGCTTTGTAACGTAGTGTGGGATTGTCTAGATAGTTCATGGTGGAACTATGGGTTCATTTGATGTTTGAAGGGGAGCGACAAAGTTTTTGGAGAAAGTATTAGTGGCGACCTGCGGACTTAGTCCGCAGGTCATTACGGAGTCTGTGTATGCACTCGCACTTTGTGCTGAGGTTCCGTTTTACCCCACATCGCTAAAGGTAATCACGACCCTAGAAGGTAAAGAAAGAGTGCTTAGCACGCTATCTAGCCACGGGGAGGGTTGGCTTTTGAGGTTGTGCCAAGAGTACGATCTAAAGCCGCTGGACATCTGTGAAGAGGATATCTTGGTTCCCCCTAAGAACGTCACAAAGGGTGGAAGTCTAGAAGATATTAGAACCAGTCGGGATAATGCGATGACAGCGGACACCATAGCGCAGTTTGTAAAGGAACTGACCGAACGTGAAGATGTTATGGTACACGCATCGATTGCGGGTGGTCGAAAGACGATGGGGTACTTACTCGGATACTCACTTTCTCTTTTTGGTCGCGTGCATGACAGTCTCTCACACGTTTTGGTCTCCCCTGAGTACGAGTCCCTAGAGGGGTTTTACTATCCATCCAAGGAACCATTGTTGCTATCATCCAAGTTCGGCACTACTTTAGATGCTTCTGCGGCTCAAATCGATCTGGCGATTTTACCTTTTGTACGGCTGAGATCTTTTCTCCCCAATCACCTTCTTAATGGAAAGGTAAGTTTTTCTGAGACCGTGAATGCCATACTGTTAGGTCCAAATCTACGAGATATAAGGGTTGAGGTTAGGACATCAAGGGTGATCATCGATGAAAGTTCCATAGTACTTACGCCAATTCAAGTTGTAGTACTGAGTTACCTTATTGAAAGGGCCAAG
>JAKBGL010000131.1 GCA_021833085.1 Actinomycetes bacterium
GATGAGGGACACTAGAGTGCCACTGGGAAATAAAGTGACTAAGTTCTCGACAAGGTTTAGTGAATAGTTGGTTCAGGTGAAAGAATCTTGAGAGGTTTTCCGGGAATCAGTCTCCCAGTGGGTTAGCACACTTTCCTGGTGCGGTAGCGTGAGTGGTGTGAATCTAAGAACTCCTCCGAATGAGTCAAAGTGGTGGAATCCTTCCCGCCAGATTGAGCACCGCCGCATCACGTTTTGGAGCCAGCTCCTTATCGCAGTGGTCTATTATGTTTTATACACTCTCGTCGGTGACTACGCAAAAGCGTCTTATTCACACGCACTTAAAGATACTTTGTTGGAGATACGCATAGAGAGAGACCTTGGGGTATTCGTGGAGCAAAATATCCAAGCTTATTTTCTCCATTTTAGCTACATAATCAAAGCAGCCAATCTCTACTATGTCACGGTTCACTTTGTCTTGCCTGTCGTGGTCTTGGTCCTCCTATTCAAGAGAGATGCGCGTCGGTTCCTTATGTACCGGAATGTATTTGCTCTCTTGACGGCTATTGGATTTGTGATCTATCTCTTTTTCCCAGCAGCTCCACCACGGCTGCTTCCGGCATCTTTCCATTTTGTTGAGACCCAATCGCGATATGGAGGAGCCGGAGCTTTAGACGGCTATTTGATGAAAGAAGCGGGTGATCCTTACGGTGCGATGCCGAGCCTTCACTTCGCTTGGGCTCTTTGGTGTTCGATCGCGGCGTATAGAGTGGCAAAGACGCTGGCGTTCAAAGCGTTCCTAATCGCTCATCCAATCATTACGATCTTCGTAGTGACTGTGACCGCTAACCACCTCTTTATCGATGTGGTTGCAGGAGGAGTTGTCGTCGTGGTGTCACAGATCGCCTGTGGGGACTTTGGACCTTTTCGTAGAAGCTGGTGGCCGAAGGCGTCTGAAGGCACCAAAGGCGGCGGCAAGGTAACCCTTGTGGAGGGAGTCGCTTGAAGAAAACAAATTACATTGTGAACGTCTAGCATAGATCGTGGTGAGTTACTCGCGTTTACCTTCAAAGTTGCTCGAAGTATTTCAAAGTGCATCGGTTGTGGCGCTTTGCGGAGCGGGCGTCTCAACGGCGTCGGGGATTCCAGACTATCGTGGTAAAGATGGACTTTGGGTGAGATCCCCAAAGGCTTTGGAGGGTGCTCACATCTCTAACTATCTATCCAGTGCTGAACTCCGAGAGAAAGCCTGGTTGGGGCGCCTTACCTCACCATATCGGTTTGCAAGGCCTAATGAAGCACACATCTTACTTCAGCGACTTGTCCTAGATGGACGTCTTGAGTACATTGTTACGCAGAATGTCGATGGACTGCAGGGTGCTGCAGGAACGACTCCTGATCGTCTAATAGAGGTACATGGTAACCAACGAAAGAGTCGCTGCCTCAGCTGTGGTGATGCGCAAGATATGGAGTTAACGCTGCTTCGGGTGAAAGCTGGGAATCCTGATCCTCGCTGTGAGGCAATAACCGATGCGGGCCTGTGCGGCGGGATCTTAAAGTCTGCAGCTATCAGTTTTGGTCAGACACTAGATCCAGAAACTATCAGTCGTGCACAAAAAGCTTTTAAGTGTAGTGAAATGATATTAGTTCTTGGATCTTCTCTTACCGTAAATCCTATTGCGTCAATTGTTGAGCGATGGAAGCGAACTGGAAAGATGCTGGCCATCGTCAATCTGCTGCCGACGCGATATGACGAGATAGCTGATTTTGTTATCAGGTGCGACGTGGTTGACGTACTTAGAGATCTATTTGAGAGTTCGTCAACAAACATCGCGACGGAAAGCGTTCTCTGGAAATAGAGTACGTTAAGTCAATATGGCGAACCCTCTCTGTTTGTCTGAACTCTTTGCCTCGTGACGGACTTACGACTCTGGAGCGGGATAGTAGTCGATTGGATAATTTAGTGGCCTTTGCATTAGTTGCTGGTGTCGTGGTGACCTGCTATGTACTGGTTGTAGTCGTCGAGCTGATTAATGCATTCTCTCGCTCATGCATTGTTATTGAGAGGCCTTCTCGTTTCAATTGTAATTTATGGAATGGGCTGAGTAGATATTGACGTATTTGCTTTGAACGAATACCTAATTTGAACTCTGGCTAATTAGATTGTCAAGATTTAGATTATTTCCTAAACTTGCCACACCAGTGATACGAATATACCTGTATCATTTGGTTTTTAAGAGGTGTAAGGTGGAGAAATGGTTAGCCGTAGATCAAATCCTTGGTGGCTATTTAAAAATCGCCGACCGCCCACTTGGCCTTTGCTCTAGAGAAAAGATTCTATGGATCAACGAAAGCCTTGGCAAATTGGTTGCAAGAGCAGCAAGTGATCTTGTTGACTTGAATATATCCGAACTCCTTTCAGCTCCGTTGATTCACAGTCAATCTCGTTCGATGGTGTCAGCCAACTATCTCCGTCATGCAACTGGAGTAGAGGTACAGTGCGAGATTAGGTCGGTACCCCTTGGCGAAGATCTGTGGGCAATTGAGGTGACAATTAAGTCATTCTACGATCAAGAGGGCGAACTTGCTGTCTATAAGCAGCGACTTTGGACCTTGGCTGATCAAGTTCCCGTTGGGATATTTATCTCAGAGGTTGGTCTGAGAATTCAATACGTAAACGATAAACTCGCAGAGATCTTTGAATCTACTGCCGATCTATTAACTGGAATGGGTTGGGCGAAGTTCTTCCCGCGACTCGAGTGGGAAGAGATTGAGACTCTTGCCGTTGAAGTTCTGCAAGGAACTAGGGGTGATATAACCGTAGATATCGTGACCGCAAACAATCGTACAAAGCGATTGCATATTCAGTTTTCAGACGTTAAGTCAATCGACGGCGCTGCTGGATTCGTAGGTACTGTCGAAGACGTTACGGATAGAGTGGCTCATGAGCAACGCCTTACTTATGCAGCAACCCATGATACTCTTACGCAACTCCCAAACAGAGCTGCCCTTGAGGTGGATCTCCACAAAGCTGTCCATGACGTGAAAGACGGTAGGTTGACAGGGATCATGCTTGCATTTTGCGACCTCGATGAGTTCAAGGTCGTAAATGATAGCTATGGTCACCTTGTAGGTGATCAACTTTTGATCGAAACGGCATCTCGCTTACGGCGCGCTTGTCGAGGAAACGATCAAGCCTATCGTTACGCTGGCGATGAGTTTGTGTTAATTTTCCCAGATGTCGTATCAGAGTATGATGCCATGGAGATAATGGCACGGTTGGAACAAGCAATGGAATCCAAGATGAAGCTAGACAACCTTGAGTTTGAGGTCTCCGCTAGCTTTGGATACTCAATTGGCATGGGAGCGAACGTCTCAATGGAGGGCTTGCTTGACTCTGCCGACGAAGCGATGTACTCTACAAAGACTGCGAAGAGACTTCTATCTATGGACCTTTATGGTTCTAGCGGATTAGGCAATACTACTGGAGTTGGTAGGTAGTGCAAGAGGCTCTGTCGTTAAAGGAGTTTGATGACCTTGGCGGACGGAAAGAGATCTCAACACTCCTTCTACAGATGATAGGCGATGAGGATGTCGGAGCCGTAGAACTTGCGCGAGTTGCGGTTGGCGACCCTATCTTGAGTGCAAAAGTTATGCGGATGGCGAACTCAACTTACTACGGTCTTAGCGGCAAAGTGAAAGATCTTCACTTTGCGATCTCAGTTATTGGCTTTCTAGCACTTCGATCGATAGCGGTTTCTGCAATGATGGAGCAGTTAATCCCGATATCACAAGATGTCTGGAGACGCTTTCTTGGCCAAGCGGGTTTATCTGCTGAGCTGTCCAAGTACTTTGGAGCTGATCAAGGAGAGGCGCTTTGTGCCGGAATGGTAATGGATATTGGGGAGTTGGTGCTCGCTCGGCATGACATGAGAGGCTACCCCCTGCTACACAGAGAGATCTCCAAGCTTGCACTGTATCTCCGCAGCTCCGTTGCGGAACAGAGGGAACGACAGATCTATGGTTTGAACCATAGCGAGTTGTCTCGAGACCTGCTGTTGAAATGGCAGTTTCCCATTGAGATTTGCGATGCTGTGGCCGATCATCATGTATGGGACGAAGGAGACTCGGCCCTTTCAAAGTGTCTATACAGTTCAGCAGCTATCTCTCCTTACTACATCTCTCGTAATACAGCCTTTGATCCAGAGCTAAATGTTCCGGAGGAGTTAATGCACGTTGACTGGACTGCCCTTTTCGGGAGAGTTGAAAGGTTCGTGACAGATGCGCTTCCATCGTTTTGATTTGATCCATTCAGTGTAGTTTTGAACGATAATCTGAGTCTTGTACGACGGGCGTAGAGCTAATAAT
>JAKBGL010000132.1 GCA_021833085.1 Actinomycetes bacterium
CACTTGTACTATAACCGACTCTATCGTACAAAACGTTCGAACTCCACTATCGATTCTCGTCGCACCGCCAACACTAAACCGTACAAAACTTGAGGAGTTCAAGGCTCGCGGAGTTGACATGATTGGCATCGGACTTGACGCAGTCACAGAGACGCTGTTTCGCTCACTCCGCACAGATGTACCGACAGGAGGTTCAGGATTGTCATGGACACAGTACTGGAAGATTGTCAATGATGCTAGAGAGATATTTGGACCGTGGAAGGTCAACTGTCATACGGTTGTCGGACTCGGAGAGTCCGACTTCGACCTTATTGAAATGTTCGACAAACTAGTTAGCCGGGAGATATTTCCGTACCTATTCTGTTTCAACCCAGAGCCAGACTCTAGAATGGGTACCACTCCAAAGGCATCAATAACACGATGGCGCAGAGTTCAGCTTGCAAAGTATCTTATAGAAGAACGAGGCTATCGAGTCAAGGACTTTATGTTCTCTAACGATGGGTCTTTAGTTAACATAAAAACCCCATCTCCTAGAGAGTTGATAGCTGCTGCCAACGAAGGTGTGGCGTTCATGACAAATGGATGTCCTGGACCAAATGGCGAACCTGGCTGCACGAGACCGTACGGATCATACAAGCCTTCTGAGTCCTATCGCGACTACCCCTTCCTTCCAAGTACGACGGATCTTCAACGGATCACCTCAGAACTCGACCTCGAGGAACTTATCTAAACTAAAATACATGACCCCATTGACGGCTACGGAAAGACTATATACTCCAGGTGACATCCTCCACGTCCTGTGACCGCAACTCCTGCGGCGGATGAGATTATCTTCTTAGCTGCGTTGGCATCTGCGTTGACGCTGTGACCACACGATTGGCAATGAAAGGTCGCTTGGCTCTTGCGATTCAACCGTCTAACCAATAGATCTCAGATATAGAAGCTCTCGTCAACACCAGCTTTACGCCAAGTTGGTCGCCCAAAGTGATCTGGTCTCTTCCACCAGTTCTGAAAGGCTTGATTTAAGTCTCAGACAGCTTATTGATAAATAGATGAGGAACCTTCGCTAAGCCAGGTTCCTTTGCGAGCTTCGGAGAGTTCGTGAGCCTGGGTATTGTAAGTGATCTTCTGTGAACTCTCCCGTTTCCAACAGTTGTGTTGTTAGAGAGCTATATTCCACACATAACGAGCATCTGAGCAGTGACGAACAAGAACAGGCAGCTCCTGCTCTTGTGGTATAGTCGCTCACGGATGCTCATAGTTCTACTTTACCTAGACGATTTGACAGACGTCGCTCTACCCCACCCTTACAGACGGGGTTTGCGCTCGTGATTGATCAACGTTGAAAACTCTAACACCCAACCAACAGATCCTGGAAGGATCTATGCCCATACAATAAGAATGCAGATCTCTTTGCAGATGACTCCTACGAACTTAACTAAAATCCGACTGTATATCTATCGCTATGGAAGTGCTATTGAGTATGAACAAACTCCCCGAGATCAGCACAGAGTACTCCTCTTCTCTGAAATATGACAATTCTCACTAGGGTCAGAACGCTCCGAGTCCATTTAGCCCGGCCACCGTACCGTTACCAGTAGGACCATCATAGGCTGGCATAAGCGGCGGCGACAAAGTCGGTGAAGCATTACAAAGATACGTTCCACAGCTACCGTTTGATCCGCTGACTATATTTGTAAGCTGAGAGTCAGCAGCGCCATAGAGAAGAGACGGGCTGGCACTGAAATTAATACCGGCTGATATATCATAACCCTTAGCGAGGGCGTACACCGAAGACACGGTAGGTGAAGCTACGCTGGTTCCACCAAAAACCAACCATCCGCCTTGACCATAGGTATCATAGACTGCAACCCCAGTATTAGGATTTGCGTCGCCCGCTGTGTCGGCCACTGTCCGATTGGAGCATGCAATATCCCAACCTGATGCCTGCCATGATGGCGCCGGTTCATAAGCGGAGCATCCACTTCCAGAACCTGACCACACACTTTGACTCCACTTTGGCACTCCGTTGGTTACCGTATAGTTCAATGTAGTTCCGCCTACAGCGGTGACGCCTGGGGATGCAGCTGGAAATTCAACTCCATAGCCACTGTCGCCGGCACTTACAGTCATAGCCATCAAGTTACTTCCACTATAAGTTGCATTAGACGAAGTCTCCGAGGAGAACTCCGATCCGCCGTAACTATTTGAGATAGCTATCGGCGACAAAGTTTTCGCAAAGTTTACCGCCTTAGCTAAGTTCGAAAATGAAGCTGAACTTGCCTCTACCAACGCGATATTGCAGTTGGGGCAGATTGCCGAGACCATATCTAGATCTAACGAGATCTCTTCTGACCAAGATACGTTGTTTCTAGGATGCGAAGTCGTCGAACCATTTTGATTGTAGATAGTAAAGTGCACACACGATGAAGCGCCGGAGGCTTCAGGGGTTCCACATATCGGGGGGATATCCGTAGTAGATGTGCCAGTAACGGATCCTGACTTTCCGTTAAAGTACGATCTGTAGTAGGCGAGATCTTTCAGAGCGTAAGGATCGTTGTAGGCATCCACGATTGCTACCGTCTCACCCGAACCAAACTTCGACGAATAGCTAGCTAAGCCGTAAGCCGACTGAAGATCTCCTGGATAATACCCAGAAGGAGTGGTTAAAGGCGAGGGTTTAGATTTTGAAGCTTCACTTAAGCCGATCTGACCGTGCCAGTTTACTTTAGGGTTTAGCAGCTGGACCGAATCACAAGCTGCGTACCCAGGAACGGGCAATGAACAAACTCTTACTTGGCTCAGCGCCGGGATAACTTTATTTCCAGGAGAAGCAAAAGCCACTGTCGTAGAGAATAGAGACGCAAAAAAGGCTGCGATCACAGCCACTATTGCTAACTTATAACCTAACTTCACTATCCCTCCAGCCAAGACGTAGAAGATCTTTTCTAATGTATAGCACGAACAAAAAACAGCCGCTTGCAGATGGGCTATTAAATTAAAAACACTTATACATTTTTGAGTATTTTTGCGTGTCTAAATCGTCCTGCAGTACATTCAAGGCGGGTCATTACCACCCGATGCTCGCTGGAAGAATAAATTTTCATCGAACTTGTCAACTCTGTACTACGCAGTTACTTTGGATTAGGAGTCTAGATGTGGAAACTGCTACATATCTTTTCAACTCTTGAACCTCAAGCATCCATGCACCACTGTGCCGTTCAAAGACTACGCGTGAAAGCCAGAAGGTACCTTCCGTTATCCATAAGATAGTCTCGACTAGGCGTACGCTCAAAGTTCAAGTTCATATATATCCGATGAGCAACCTTCATAGCTTCAAGAGAATAGAGAAATATAGAGCGCGCTTTATCATGTTTAGCTCGCTCTATCACATAGTCAACCAATGACTTTCCGATACCCTTACCCTGCCACTTTGGATCCACCGCCAACATGCGCACCCCTACTTCAAAGTCCTTCAGGCCCTCAGAGATCGGCGAATGAGCGTCCCACACGTAAGTTACTGACCCAACAATCGTCTCTCCAATCTTTGCAACTAAGACATCGCTAACCTGGGATCGCTCTTTCACCCTCAGAAGCTCCTGCTCGTACGCCTCGCTCAGCTCATCTCCAAGAAGATCTCTATAGGCAGCGACCACCAAAACGCCAACGTCTTCAAACTCATTCTCCTGGGCGGATACAATCTCAACCTTGCTCACGACATAATCTTACAATTCCTGTATCGAACTATTAGCCCAGTCACTAGATGGATAGAAGAAGCAGCGAAGAGACCTTTATCAATACTACTTTCCAGCTCTAAATACTCAAGTCCTCTGTCGAATTGATTAAACTCAGACCAAAGGCAATCTCAAGTACCACCTCGACGCCTTCACATCACATTAAGACGCTAAGTCAAGCGTCAGACAGAACGGTCATGGTACTCCTTTTTGCTCGAAGCTAAGATATCACTGTCTACCTCCTAACCAGTTAGAGAACTGAATCTCGAACTCAACCACAGCCGTCAACACAACCTCCTAACTCTTCCAACAGTTGGCAGCGTCGGTACAGCAGAGGCACAAATGTGACTAGGGCAACGTTAGAAAAAACACAGCTACAAGATGATCACCCTAGATAGATCGCTTAATAAGGTGGTCTTTTATCCCTTCGGCAACTGTGGATAGAGCTACTACTCCTCTAGCCATAGTCATCAAAAAGATTTTTTGAAGTTCTTTGTAACGATTTCATAGCCTGATCCGATAGTTATATGTAGGCACTGATATCTGAACCGTATCTTACCTACCAGGTATGAGTTTACATATACATCTCG
>JAKBGL010000133.1 GCA_021833085.1 Actinomycetes bacterium
ACGTGGACCGCTACTCCACATTCGTGGGCGAACTCTACGAAAGAAGAATCTAGATACTCAATACCTCCATAAGAAGCCGGTATCTGGAGAGCCACATACGGCAAAGGAAGAGTGTCAGGTCTCTGCCGATCTGCGAGAAAGTCGTTATAAAACCGCAACGCCTCCTCTGGCGAAGCTGCTGTATAGATCTCGGGGTTAAGCGCACGGACACGATCCAGTGGACCTTGAAGAAACGAAGCAAATATAGTACGATCACGAAGCTCTTTGTCTAAAATCAAAGAGACTAGCTTGGTCTCGAACTCCGCCTCAACACCCATATCTTCTTTGATATCGACGTTGATGAACACATCGTTACAAACCTCAACAACCTCATTGAAAGTTGGAACTCTAAAACGACCGTCCTCTTTGGCGAGACCTCGGTATGGGTATTCCGACTCTCCTAAACTATGATCTTCCTCTGCGCCGTTATTTGCAAAGTAATAGGCCGCATCCAAAGTCTTTATCTCTTCCAACGTCAAGTCACGCACGTTGCCCAGTCCGTTTGTAGTTCTCTCCAGCGAGTCGTCGTGCAGACACACTGCATGCACGTCCTTTGTCGGGTGCACATCGATTTCAATTGCCGTTGCACCACCGTAGATAGCCTTTTCTATCGCATATATCGTCGACGACGGGGCTTCTAAAGCACCACCTCGATGGGCATAACTTAAGACTCTTCTACTGATCCATGGATTAGACATCATTGATACCCTAGTTAGTAAACTATCCTTTCAGGAAATGCTTGATCACATACTTCTCGATTTTGTTGCTAACCTCAAGTCCTCGCTCGAAAGTTCGATGCTCGAAAAAGCGGGCGTAGAGGAGCGGTTCCAGATAGACGTTTGGCTCGGTGATATTAGTTTTGAAACATCTTACTCTCTTCCGGGAGAAGATAACCCACCTACGGTAAGAGCCGACATATCGGTCGAATGGCCCACCTGGAGCCAGAGCAACTTTCGCTCGTGGACTCTTGGAGAGGGGTTTGAGGAGGGTGCAGATATAAACGTTGAAGTCGCTATTCGAGCTCAACACAAACGCGAGTCTCTACTTTTAGATGACTACGTCAGCTCCCTCCCAAGTCAGTCTCCAGAGATGTTTACCACTCGATTTGAACTGACATCTGTGTCGAGCGAGACCGCTTACGATCCAAACTCAAAAGCAAAGGAGAACTCCATGGAGTTCGTCTATGACGCAACTCTACATCTAGATGAGAACTTGATAGAAGACGCTGTAGGTCTTGAGAGAGAGTTAGAACCCTTTGGAGCTTGGATAGCGTCTTTACTTGTCAAGGTCTCGGATCTTAAACTCAATACGTCGGGAGAGTTGGACTGAACTAGCGCACTTTACGGTTCATTCGAGTCTCTTCAAAAAGGGCATCTGCCTTTGTCGGTCCCCAGCTTCCGGGGGCATATGTATAGACGTCTTCAATGTCGAGTATCTTATCTACAATTCTCCATGACTCAAGCACAGACTCCTCAGTTGCAAACCTTGAGTGGTCGCCAACAACAGCATCTTCGATAAGCCTTGAGTAGCTGTCTGCACCCTGGTTAGGCAGCTCCTCGCTCTCCGAGATCGTGAGCTCGACGGGATGGGGAGTCATAAGTGATCCAGGCTGTTTTGAGAGAACCCTCAGCGCGATCTTCCCATCGGGCTTGAACCTAAATACGAACTTGTTAGGTTGTAAAGACTCCGCTCCTTCCACGCTAAATAGGTTTTGAGGTGGAACCTTAAACTCTACAACTGCCTCAGTAATAGTGTCAGCCATGTTTTTCCCTGATCTAACGAGAAACGGCACTCCGCTCCATCGCCACGACTCGATAAAGCATCTAAGCGCAAAAAATGTCGGCGTCTTGGACTCCGCATCCACCCCCTTTTCATAGAGATACCCCTTGTACCTCCCGACGACGACATCTTGTGGAGTTATCTCCGGCATCGCTCGCAGAACTTTCAACTTTTCATCCGAGATTGATCGAGAGTCTGTATCGATCGGAGGTTCCATGGCGAGAAGGCAAAGTAACTGCAGTAGATGATTTTGGAAAACATCTCTAATGGCGCCTACTGAGTCGTAAAATGCTCCTCTGCCTTCAACGCCAAAGTCTTCAGCCATCGTTATAGTTACCCGATTGACGTATGTCCTGTTCCAAAGAGGCTCCAAAACTGCGTTTGCAAATCTAAACACCATTAAGTTCTGAATTGCTTCTTTTCCTAAGAAATGATCGATCCTGAAGATCCTCGAGTCTGGAAAGACTGCCGTCAAACACGAGTTCAGTTCGACCGAGGTCTGGAAGTCCCTACCGAGAGGTTTCTCCACGATCAATTTACCCCGTTTAGTGAGGCCCACATCCTCCAAGGCCGTACACACCTTTTCAAACATCGATGGCGGGATAGCAAGATAGAAAAGAACATCTTGATCTTCACCGATATGACTTTGGAGATGTCGAAAGGTTTGGGGGTCGTTATAGTCCCCAGCCTGGTATCTCAGATCTGACAAGAACTCCCCTAACACCTGCTCTTGGACGTTGGGTCCCTGAGACTGATAGATCGCCTCACGTGCCACCTCTCTAAAGTCCTCATTGGTATAAGAAGTAGAAGAGACTCCAATCACACTCAGTTCTACCTCTTTGCGAGCTCGAAGTAGGTAAAGCGCTGGAAGCAGCATTTTACGGGAAAGATCTCCTGATGCTCCAAAAAGGACAAATACTGCCTTTAAAGACTTTTGGCCACTCAACTGAGAGTACGCAAAACTTTCCACATCGGCGTCTTGGACAACTTCAACTGACAACCTCTACCTCCATAAAAAGAGCTCCTAGAGCGTTGATACTCTCCAATGATCAGGACGTTTACTCGTCCAAGCGAAACTACTTCGACATACAGGTCTCAAGAACGACCAAGAAACGCTCTAATCACTTACATCAACACCTTAGCTTCGGAGCAACGTCGCATATGCCTTAGTAACTCAAAGATACGGCGCCAAAAGTTCCACAAGTGGTCGGGTCGGTCTCGCACCAAAGTGTGAAATCACCTCAGTGGCACACTCTACCCCCATCCGACAGCTGGTCTCAAGATCAAATCCTCTAACCATTCCAAATAAAAAACCCGCTGCAAACAGATCGCCCGCACCAGTGGTATCCACTACCTCAACACTAGGATTAGCAGGGACCTTAACGATGTGCTCATCATCGAAACCGAGGGCCCCTTCTGATCCTAAGGTGATCACCCCTTGGAGACCCTGACTACCCAACCTACGTGCAGCATCTTCCATATCGGAAGTACCAACGAGAGACTCAAACTCAGCTTCGTTTCCAAACACCATCGAGATAGCACCCGCTCTAATGAGGTCGTTCAAGCTGTCCTCAAGGCGCTCGACTAAGAAGCGGTCTGAGAGCGATAACACGAACTTTACCCCAGCTCTTACGAGCCTTGGAGCTAATTTAAGTATCGCATCATATGCAGCTTGCACCTCGAGTAGGTAACCCTCGATGTAGACGGTTTTTGCATCTTTTAGTGGGAGCTTTGCGATCTGAACTTCGCTAATGGTGGCGGCTGCCCCTAGATATGTTGCCATTGTCCGCTCACCGTCTTTGGTTACAAAAACTAGACAACGTCCTGTTCCAACTCCCGGTCCTACAAAGTCAGTAAAGACCTCTACCCCTCCTTCGCGCATCTCACGAACGAAGCTTTCTCCTAGGTCATCGCTATCGTACAGTCCTAAAAAACCTGTATCAACGCCCAAAGTTGCTAATGCTGAAGCTGTATTTGCAGCAGACCCTCCACTTTTCGTATGTTTTATTGGGAAAAGACTGGCAACCTCCATAGCTAGCTCACGTCCCACCAGAGTCATGGAGGAGCGTTCCAGGCCCAAACTGGCTAGATCTTCCTCCGTAGCCTCGATGAACACATCTACAATTGCAGAGCCCAAGCAGATAACCTCGTTAGGTTTCACACAAGTCCTTTCAAGTCGAACTAACCTATCCAATCTAAGACGACAGTCGAAGAGGAGCAGACATTCGGACGACCCATCGTATCTACGATTGGCAAGTAGATGCTCGATTCGAACGATCTAACGCAGAACAAAGAGTACTTCACAAGAAATTCACTCTATAAAGCCACGGACAGCAGCAGCATGAATTAGCATACCGAGAGTGAGAGATAACAACATGTTTCGCCTTTCCCCCACCGCATATCCGGTATCCTACGACCTTGA
>JAKBGL010000134.1 GCA_021833085.1 Actinomycetes bacterium
ACTCTCTCTATTCGGCCAAGAACTCTTTGAAGCTGCTCTGAGTAGACGAAGTGACCTATCCTCGCTTCGATATCTACAAGCTCTTGGAACTAACAGATCGAACTCTCGAAGAAAACTTAGAAGTGTCTTCGACAAAGACAAGATCGATGTCATCCTTGCACCAACGATGAGTCCTGCGCCGCTAATAGACCACCGAGTCGGTGATGCTATCATAGGGTCAGGGTACTCTATCGCAGCTGTTAGCGGGTATCCCTCCCTTACTTTACCGGCAGGTTACGTAAATGATCTTCCTGTCGGTATTTTACTGATCGGAAAGCCTAACGATGAGATCACTCTGCTATCGATAGCAGCGCTGATCGAAGAGGCTCTTTCATTTAAACTAAAAGTTGCCAATCAATAGTTACAGATACTCTGAGTCGAACTTTCCCCAACTTACCTTGATAGCCTTGGTTCAACAAACAAAGTATGTAAAGTGTTTCCAACATACCCAGCTTCGTCGAAAAGTACTGTCTTTGTGATACCGGATCCGAGTTCCCCGATAGTGGTTTTAGCTTCCATTCCCATCCAGTCACCCGTCGGCTCTCTAAGCATTGAAAGAGTCATGTCTACGGGCACAAATAAGTTTGAATCGAAGCTCAGCACCGATGAGGCGCCGTTCGCCGAGTCTAACATTAGAAGTGCCTTAGCAAGTTGCGAAGTAGGCTGATTATCTACGAGTGGAACCCTCGGTCGAGACCATACAATAGCGTAACTCGGCACGTCGAAGCCACCATGCACGAAACGCCACTCCATGGACTCTATGTAAGGCACCTTATTAGCCACTGGAAACCTAACTGTACTCTCATCTTTAGGTAACGAGAATGAAGTCGGTTCTCCATCAAAAGGTACTGCAGTGCTGCTGCCCACACGAAATCTCCAACAGAGCCCTCTTAGAACAACACGGTCTCTTTGAGTGACGAAACCCTCCAACAACTCAATTCGAGTTCCTGCTCGAGCCACACCGATACTTACACTCATTGTGTCTAAGTCGATGGGGCCTAAAATCTCTACGGTCATACGAGATATAAGGCGACTAGTTCCAGAGAAGTGGCCATCGAAGCACTGCCCTAACAGAGCTATCGGAGGCCCTCCATGCTGGTGGTTAGGATTCCACGGCCCGATACATCTGTTGCTGGGTTCAAATACGTTTGGCTTAACCGCACGATAAAAGAACGGTTCACAGTCCGGGTCGCTTACCATACCCCTTCACCATACACCTTATGCAATGGGACTCATACGGCACTCGGCAGTATCTTTTAACTTTTGGATGAGGTTACGGAGCGGAGTTGTGGATACTTTAATATCCATCTAGGGTCTATATCTGGAGCGGTTGGAGGAGTAAAGATCACGAGCATTCTCTCAGGGAGCGCGTTTGCCTCGTAAAGAACAGGTAGGTCGAGAGCCAGACTTTCATGAGCGACTACAGCGTTTCGCATCCTCTGTGGGTATTGGTCCTAGTGACGGTAGCGACGAAACGGAGGTCGAAGAAGGTCTTTCGGTCGACGTGGTCGAGTATTTAAAGACTATCGCGTTCTATAACAATCAGGTTGCCGCTACTTTCTTCGACCCGCCGCGCCCTGCTCTCTTTAAAGACATCACTCACCTACCAAAGGCGTTAGATCTCTATTTGAGAACCCGTCAGATATCGCCATACATCCACCAAAACGAGGTTGTCGCTCAGATTCGAGCTGGCAATAACGTTGTCCTAGCGACACCTACGGCATCGGGTAAGTCCCTAGCCTTTAACCTACCTACCTTCGAAAAACTAATATACGATGACGAGGCAACCGCTCTATACCTCTATCCAACAAAGGCGCTCGCACACGATCAAATAGACTCCATCACTCAGATGTTGAAGGACTCTTCACTTCCAATTTCGGTCTCGGTCTACGACGGCGATACGCCGGCTGACAAAAGATCTGCAATCCGTGAAACGAGTCGTATTGTTATATCTAATCCACATGCAATGAACCTGTATCTTGGATGGCCACAGGGGTGGGAGAGATTTCTGTCACGCTTGAAAATAGTGGTTGTGGATGAGTCTCATACCTACGGAGGAGTTTTCGGATCTCACGTAGCACTGTTGCTAAGAAGGTTGAGAAGGTTAGTTCGGTACTTCGGAGGCGACGAACCGCAGTTTCTATTGGCTTCTGGCACCATCGCGAATCCTCTACAACATGCCGAGAAGCTTGTAGGACAAGAGTTTAGACTCGTTGACATCGACGGATCGGCTCGCATGCCTCGTAACTTAGTGCTTTGGGACGCACTTCGCTACCCAGATCTATCGACTACGGCGCAGTCCGCCTTGTTGGTCAAGCACCTCGTAAGAGGACGACGACGAGTGATCGCCTTCTCGGACTCCCGACAGGCAGCGGAGAGGCTAGCTCGTCAAGCATCAGACCGATCTAATACAGTAGTCTCGTATCGAGCAGGTTACCCTGCGGCAGTTCGTAGAACCATCGAGGCTCAATTGAGAGACGGAGAGATAAAGGCTATCTCATCGACTTCAGCCCTAGAGGTTGGGATAGATATCGGTTCCATTGACACCGTCGTCTTAAATGGATTCCCAGGTTCAATAGCATCTCTCCTGCAGCGAGCAGGTCGAGCCGGTCGTATGGGACAGGAGTCTCTGGTAGTTGTTGTTCTTGGAGATGATCCGACCTCTAGATTTTTAGTAAACAACAGAATAAATCCGTTCTCATTTCATCCTGAAAGTGCAGTTATCGAGCCACATAACGGTTACGTACTTCAATCCCAACTTCCTTTAATAGCAGCTGAAGCACCGCTACTTATCTCAAGAGACAGCGAATACTTTGGCGACAAGCTGTCCTTCTTCGTCGAAGGAGCAGTCGGAGGAGGACTTCTACAAAAGTCGACGACGAGTGGAGTTCTTCTTCCTAGCCATAAGGTTCCCCACCGGTACCATAGTTTCATAGTTAGCTCTGGCCCTCGTTACAGAGTAGTTTTTCACGATAGAGGGAAAACCACCACCCATGAGGAGCATATCTCCAAGGACCAAGCACTTCGGGAAGCCTACCTGAAAGCAGTATTTCCCCACCAAGGTGTTCTTTATCGTATCAAATCAGTAGACCATGAAAAACGCGAGATCCACGCGTACCTAGAGATTCAGCACACCTATACCGTAGCGCAGACACTAAAGAGCGTCGTTCCCACTCGAACTGTAGAACAACTTGAGGTATCCTCACTCTATAAGATAGTTCTTGAAGAGGTTAGGGTTATTGATCAAGTTCTGAGTTATAAAGAGTTTGTTGGATCGCCCCCAGTAGAAAAAAAAGGACGTGTCGTAGGTCCCTCTACTAGTTATGAGACGATGGCTGTAACGTGTCAAATCAATGGGGCTACCAACCTTCGTTCAGTCTCTCCTGAGCTTCTCTTCGCAGGAGTGCACGCCTTGGAGCACTGCTTTGTCAAAGGTGTTGGTTCGATAGCGCTAGCACCCTCCTCTGATATATCTGGAGTAACGGTACGAGGGGATGACTTTCCTCGATTTACTATCTTTGAGCAGACTCCAGGCGGCAGTGGAGTCTCTCAGGTTATCTTTGAGAGATGGATGGAACTCATAGAGATAACCGACGCGACTGTATCTCAGTGTTCGTGTGAGAGCGGCTGTCCTTTTTGCATCTTGGATTCTTCATGTCGTGATAACGAACTGTCGAAAGATATAGCACGTAAGGCTGTAAGGTCTCTGGTATCCAGAGGTTAGCATTAGCTCGATTTAGGCTAATGCATATGTGCTACGGTAGATGAGGGAAGGTAGGTAGAGAGATTCCATATGCATGAACTACGCTCCCCCGATACTGACAATCTTGCGTTGACCATACTAAGAGCCTCATCTACATATGTAGGTAGAGATGAGGCTGTCAAAACTCTCGTCCATGAACTCGGTCGTCTTCCCTTCATGAACGCCGCAACTATTGTATCGGTTGACCAAGAGTGCCAAGTAACTGCACTTGATCCAGCCACGATGTCTTCGGAATTAGAAGAACTACTAATAAACAGATCTTTCGATGAACTCAAGGATCTGTTTGACTTCGACCCACGTGAACAGTCTGACACTCCAAGACTTCGCTACCATAGTCTAACATTCACAGGTACTAAATCTGGAGCATCGAACCGAAGGCTTACAGTTGTGACCTACTTCGTACTAGAAGAGTCTGGTCGAGAGATCTACCTTGT
>JAKBGL010000135.1 GCA_021833085.1 Actinomycetes bacterium
ATTAGTAAGTATCCAGGAGTATGTGTTGGGCGGGAGCTGTACGGTACGTTCACAGTGTGTGCGATGCGTAATGAGATGGAATTAAAGCGGCGATAGAGGTTAACTATCGCTTGTTGTAACTCTTCTAGAGAACCAAAGTAGCGCTAGCGTACCTACGAGGGCAAAGATCGATAGTGCTCCTCCAGTTTTGAGGCCTGGCGGACTATAGCTAACGATGGTTGTGACGTTGCCAGCAGGAACGTTGACGGTCTGAAGCGCCTTGTATTCGCCCACATGTGCGCTCTGAGAAGTGCTGGTATCGGTTCTTTCAACTCTTGCAGTCCAGCCGTTGGTATAAGCTTGGCTCAGTACGGCGAGGTACGGGTGAGGCGAGTTAGAGGTGAAGGTAATAGTTCCATCGATGCTTTGATGAACTCTTGTTACTTTCGCAGAGGGTGGGGCCTTTACCAAAGAGTTGTGTGGTTTTCTATAGGAGAATATGGAGAGTTGGTTGGGACCTGGACTATAAGAGAAAAGTTTAGGGGTGACTACGTGGGCTAACCATCCGTTTACTTTGAAAAGGGAGGCTCCGGAGTCGACGACTACATGAGTAGCAGGCGAACCATTGACAGTAGGAAACGCTCCGCAGAGATTTAAGGTGACTTCAAAAGATGGCGTGGGTGTGGTTGTGGTTTCGAAAAATACGTAGCGACCTTCTGTGGATCTTTGTGTAAGCGGAGACGATCCTAATGGACCGGTTACGCTTGCGCCTGTGACACAAGATCGATGTAAAGAGATGGGAACCTTTACGCCAACGTAGGTGACAACAGTCGGAGATCCGAGATAGAAAGAAGATTTGTCAAGAACCTTCTTTGAGCCTATGGCAACACCAACTTTTTGCTGGGCATAAGCTACTGGTGGCTGTCCATTTGTTGGGTTGAGTGGGGCTGGCTCTCGCGTGAGAAAGTACTTGGAACCGCTAATAAGCCTCGAGATATTGAGATAGTTTACGCCGAGTGAGTCGATCACATATGGGTTGAAGGATCCTTGGAGTTTAGAGTCTGTGACTTGGTTGAACTTTTCGATTCCGAGCGATGCGTAACCTTGGGCAGATAGTTGTCCCACTAGATAGTTCAGATCGGGAAGGCCCACATCTAACAGGGAAGAGTAGTAAAAAAGATAGGGATCGAATATTACGCTTCGCTCGTTTCCTGGAAGTTTCGACGTGTATTTCGTAAAGGTAGCGCTATCGGCGTATGGACCATATCCAGGAATCTGGCCGTAAAGAGTCTGTACTCCAAAGGTCAGAAGCTGAAGGGCGCCGACGGCTATCGATATATTCATAAAGAACGCCGCATAGCGTTTCTTTTTTAGGTGAAGTGAAAATACCAACGAACTCAAAGAGATGATGGTGAGTAGCGTCGCTATTGACACCATGATCTTGAGACGAAAGAGATGCGTAGGGTACGGAGTGGGAACGTTGAGTAGTTGAAAGAGCGATGTTTGTGAGACTATAAGAAGCGTTGTTGTGGCAACTGCTAGAGCTCCAAACACTAGTGAGATCCAGGTGAGGGGTGTGAAAAGACCTTTTTGGAACGGCAACTTGGAGCGCAGAGTTTTAGACATCTTATCTAGTGAAGTTCCAAACCCCAATGTTGCGACGAGGTCCACTACAAACATGTTTCTCGACGGTAACCGTTGCAGATTGTACAAGGGAACATGCGCCATGATGTACTCGAACGGTGGAAGGTAGGTGCCTAGCGCAAGTATAAGGGCGATGACGCCAGCCAATACAAGAGCCATTCGTTTCGAGCTTGAAATTGAAGTTAACCTTTTGCTTACAAGGGAGGCAACTCCTATGACACTTACAACTGGCGGTAGGTATGTAGATATCTCTGCCAAGTTGTAGCTTGAAAAGTAACCTGTAACTCCAAACGCACTGTAGTTTCCAAAGAGAAACGGATTGACAAAAGTGGGCAGATAGTAAGGGCTATAAGGGCCAGCTTCAAAGAAGTTGGCACTATTACTCGCTCTGTTGGAGAGCGTCTCAAATAGTAGTCCAGGGATCCACTGTACGGCAGATAGTGAAAGTGCGATGATCCCTGCCAAGGCAAAAAGTGCTAACATTTGAAGCTTTTTTGGAGCTTTCAAAAAAAGTATCAAACTTATCACACCCGCCATTATGAGTCCGTCAATCATTGCCTCTGGAGCACCAGCGAGTACTGTCAAGGCGAAACTCACCCCAAAAAGAACCGCGTTTTTTAAACGATCTTTCGTGGACGACGCGTCGAAAAGTTTGAAGACAAAGTAGAGCATCCAGATCGAACTTGCTATACCTTCGATCATGTCTATGTGTACCGACTGCGAAGCAAACTGACCCGAGAAGGTAAACGTTAGGGCGGACGCACAAGAAGCAAACTTAGAGCCTCCAAGGTGTCTAACAGTCATATAGACACCAGCTGAGGCGATAAAAAAGGTGAGCGCTAAGTTCAGTGACATCGCTAATGGTGCAGAAAATACTATAAAGAGCCAGGTGAGTGGGAAAAATACTCCTGCATTGAAGCCCGCAAGGAGGGGTTCTCCTGCCCAGTTGAAGATATCCCAAGATGGTAGGTGTCCAGTTGCATATATGCTTCCACTTAGCTCTCTTAGAGGAAGATTTTGATTTAAGTTGTCTCCATATATGAGCGGATATCCGAGGCAGTACGGCACTAGATAGATGAGTAGTTCGAGTAGTAAAATCCAGCTCAAGGGGTGGCGGGCACTTCCTCGTAGCCGCTTATATGTGCTAACCACGAATCAAAAAACGCTCTCTAATCCACGTTGAAAACACTACTCGAGCGTAGTTCATACCGTACTTTAGATTGTTCCCCTTTTTAGAGTTTCCCGTATGCCTCTTAGACATAACGACAGGATGTTCACTGATGCGAGCCTTTGCATAGATAGCAGAGATTAAAAGCTCTGAAGACTGGTACTGGGGCTCTTGGAGCCTGATCTTGTTGAGAAGTTCAGACTTGAATACCCGTATTCCTGAAGACGTATCAGTTACGTGATACCTTGTCAGAAATGAGATTAGCTTTGCAAATACTACAACACCTAAGTCTCTAATGGGATCGCCGACTTCAGAGTGGCCTAGCACTCTTGATCCTTGTACAAAGTCTGCAGTGTTATCGGCTACCATCTTGACCATAACTTCGAGGTCAGTAGGGTCCCACTGACCGTCGGCGTCCACTACAGCAACTATGGGAATCTTAAAGCGAGACGCAATTTTATAACCAAGTCTTAGGGCCGCGCCTTGCCCCCGATTTATCGGGGCATCGCATATAGAGAGGTCAAAGGTACGGGCGACTTCCACGGTTCCATCTGTTGAGCCATCCGATACTATCACGGTATGGGCGGGAAGGTCTCCGATAAAGGAGGGTATCAAGTTAGCGACCTTGGCTATGTTTTTTTCTTCGTTATAAGCAGGTATGAGAACAATGACAGAGACCTGCTGTAGTCGATCTGAGTAGTTGCACTCGAACTGTCTTATGGCCTCTTTGTCTATTGGATCAGTTCCTAAGCGAGCCTCGGTGCTAACTGGTAGTGGAATCAACATCTTTATGGACGGCTCTCTCTTTGTATATCACTTGAACTAATATGTAGTGCATAAGTTACTCAATACAGAGTAGCAACCGGTATCGGAGATTCCCTTTAGCAATTAATCTTCAAATTATTCTAAGAAATCACAACGCTGTAATTGTTATCGATATACAATATCTCGTGGGTAGTGTTCAAAACAACACTACCTGTAGTGATTGATTGGCGTGTCAGTCTAAAGCGCAAGCGCCTAGAGTGAACGATTCAAGCAGAACTTTGGAGGCAGTGGTGGCTATCGCCCCTGAGAGATTGACAGTAAGTTTCGGTAGATTTTTTACCAAGAGTGGAGAAAATCCATACGAAAGCGTTGTTTGGGAACGACGAGATGCACGAATAACGAACTATAGAGATGGGAAAGTTGCCTTCGAGCAGCTGATGGTCGAGGTGCCAAATACCTGGTCCCTAAATGCGACCAATATATTAGCCCAAAAGTACTTTAGAGGAACTCAAGGTACAAGCGAGAGGGAGGGTTCTCTAAAACAAGTCGCCGATCGTATCGTAGACACCATTACGCAGTGGGGAGAAAAGGACGGTTACTTCGTAGATGACGAACAAAGAGAGGCTTTCCGTGCGGAGCTCAAGTATCTTCTT
>JAKBGL010000008.1 GCA_021833085.1 Actinomycetes bacterium
GGTCGACGAGCTTATAGACGCCATCAGAAAGGTGGCGAATGGTATGAGTCTACTCGACTCCTCGGTTACAAATCGTGTCCTTGACCGCTTGCGAACCCCAGGTAAAGATGATGAACCCGTTATGAGGCTATCTAAGCAGGAGAAGAAAATTTTAGAACTTATAACGGATGGAAAAACTAATCGCGAGATAGCAGAGGCGATGTTCTTAGCTGAAAAGACCGTGAAGAACTACGTCTCAAACCTTTTGGCGAAACTAGGTATGAGCCATAGATCGGAGGCAGCCGCGTACGGTGCTCGATTGATCGAGCGAAAAGGTACGCTTTAGACTCGGCTAGAACTATCTATTTGAACCGCTATTCCGGCGACGAGAAGGTCCAGGCCAGCTTCAAATTGATCGTCCCAGTCTCTACGGAAGAACTCAGTCGCTGACTTCAACGAGGTATAGTCTGACTTCTTGAACTCTTCGATCATTAGGTTGACGGTGTCTTTTCTCTCCATTATGGGTCTGAATCTTATTTCGAAACCTGTAAAACCAAAGATGTAACTGCTAATAGCCCGAAAGGCAGCGATAGCTTCTTTCGGAGGAAGACCAGCTTTGAGGAGTATGGTCAACTGTCGTTCGTGCCACATCATCCATGGAGCAGAGATTCTTCCATGCTCCAACATTAACGAAAGCGCACCTTTGTGGCTGCGCATGACATTTAGAGCGGTACGTGAGCTAATTTTAATCTGATCCTGCCAGCTCTTATCTTGGTAGTCAACCTCTATGCCAATAATCTCCGCGGTGATCTCTTCTGCAACAGCAGCGAGTATCTCCTCTCTATTCTTGAAGTGATGATAAAGAGCCATGGCCTCGACACCTAGACTTTTGCCGAGTTTGCGCGTGGAGAAGCCACTTATGTCCTCGGCGTCGATTATGTTTATTGCAGCCTGTACTATGGCATCTCTAGTAAGACGTCCTCTTGACGGCTTAATCTCTGCACGTACTGCTAACGGCTCCATCTCGCTCCCTTGTAAGAATGTAAAGTAATGTAGGCAATTATACCGATCTATGACGTAATTTGCCACATATCCGTATGAGTTCGCGTAAAACGAAGAAGGGTGAGTACAAATCAAGGAGGCGGTTACCCCTACCGCTTGAAAAGTGGCGAAAGGCCTCTATCGTACGGACGCTGGTGTAACGCTGGAACGACTGTCGTGAAGTCGAAAGTGGCTAATAGCGCTTTAGGTACATCAATTGTTTTCTTGTTGCCTTGTCCGATTTTTATCTTTAACCCTACCTAGGTAGGCAGTTCGGTTGATAGATGCGTGTCTATTTAGGGCAGGAGTCCTGTTGTAGTCATATCGCTTGAAGTAAAGTTCTAATGTTCTTGTCGCACGGTAAAGTCTTGGGCCAGGGTAGATGGTCGTGACTGACAGACTAGCTAACTCAGACACTTGAGCACACGGTAGCGCAAACCCTGCACTTAAAGACGAGGTCATACGACTTCTACAACACCGTCTAGGTAAAATAGCACTTTGAGTATGCATGAGCGTCTGTATCCCAAGAGGAGGAACGACCCACTCTTATACGTCACTTCTCTGATGGCTTGCTACGTCTGGAATCTAACGCTTAAACAACGCAAACGTGTGGCTTTAGAGCCCACACACGAAAGATCACGTATAATTCCCAAGCATATGAGCTGACTGAGTTGCATAGAGTAACTTAGTTGTGTGAAGGTTCCTCTGTAGTTCAGCTCAATTGAAAATGCTCCGGTACTTCGAGAGGAAATGATTAAGATGCGTTTACTTGACCATGTTGAATGAGTTGGCTTGATATGGAAGATGTAATTTGTTGTTCCAGAACTTATACGTTGAGTTCAAAATTCGCTTCGCCAGATTGCTCGTTGGATTTGTGCTCCGCTTCTATCTGGAGTGTCCTTTGCCGACCAGAATCTGGTGGGGTTCTTAGTGCGAAAGCTAGGGATTGTCGTGGTACAGATGAACCTCAACCCTCGAAGTGAGGTCATTTCAAGGGTGCTACGTATCAAAGGTTTAATCATGACTTTGCTTATTTTATTTTCTAGTGATGTTGTTGTCCTCGACAAAGCTTACCGATTCGCGTGGTCTATGTACTCAATGCTTCTTGACTATTGCTTGGGACAATTAGAACCTATGTGCATGGATTAACGATCCCTTGATGATTGCGGGATAGATCTCAAGGTAACATGGATTTCCGATGAACATATTTTTTAATTTTGAGGACTTGCTTACCATCTCTGCTACACCGATTGCTTGAATACTGAATCCCTCAAGACTTTCAGGATCCACCCCTCCTGTTTCGAAGGCGACGACCGACCCTTCTATCGAACGGAGTACGTTGTGCTGCTTAGGAACTGGAATGTGGATCTTCTCGTTGAGGTAACGGTAGGGTGTCGGGATAATCTCGGGCAAGGCATCGACATTCAAAGAGATCCGACCGTCTGAGTTCTTAGAGATATAGTGTATGCAAGTCTCCCTAGGAAGGCATTCCAAAACGTAAGGATGATGTAACATACATACATACTTGCCTCCCGGAATGGTCGATGTTAGAGTCAAAGGTCACATAACAGATCAGTGAAGGTCGGGAAGCGTCGAGACAGAGCGGGCTAAGTTGACTGCATGATCCGCGAAGCGTTCATAGAACCGTCCTACTAACGAGAGTTCAATCGCCGGAACTATCTCCTTGCAGGAGAACGCGAGTTCTGTGTAGTAGGCGAGATTGAGTTCGTCTATCTCGTCGTCAAGAGCGTCTATGACTTTGTGAGCGCTCTTGTTTGAGCTCAAGAAGGCTTCTGCGGAGCGTCGCCACATCTCTCCGCCGGTTGCACTCATCTGATTGATAATGCCTCTTAACCTAGGCGACATCTCTGAACTTAATCCGAGCAGAGATTTTTGTGCTATGTGTTCAGCTAGGTCTCCGCTTCTTTCTAGTTCTGGAACAATCTTCATTAACCCCACAAGATAAGAGATCTCATCGGCGCTAAGGGGTGTTTGTGAAAGTCGATCTGCTAGCTCTTGATCTAGCTCCTTGTAGAGCTCATCGACTAACTGATCTCGCTCGATGAGCTTTTCGGCTATTATTCGATCGCCATACAGAAGGGCTTCGGTGGAGCCTGCAAAGGCATCTCCTACAAGTGCGTAGAGTTCAAAGATTGCTTTAACGAGATGTGGTACGGTCAAAGTTGTCCTTCGAGTCAATTTTTCTATAGGTTTAGGATACTCCAGAAACCTGCCCTATAGAACTATAGAACTGATTTGCGAAGTTTAATAGGGGAGATGCCTTAGCCGTTTCTGATCGAGTCTGTGCCGACAGTTCTTGACGGAAGTTGACTTTGCCGTCATGTGTTGATGTGGGTGAAAGCCCTTTTTTAATCTGGAATCTTCCCACTCATGTCTGCGTTTTTTTTCGCAGAGCGCACAAGATCTGGCAGTAGCTTGTCGATTTCTTCAACGGTCCATCGGCCTTCTTTGTCGATAGCTGGTCCAGCATGCCAACCCTCCGCAACATCTATATGTCCGCCAACAACGTCGAAGACACGACCCGTGACGTCCTTGGATCCTTTGGAACCGAGCCATACAACTAACGGAGAGATGTTCTCTGGTGCCACGGGATTAAACTTAGTAGGGTCGTCGCTCGCACTGAATACCCCCAGGTTCTCCGTCATTCTCGTAAGAGCAACCGGCGCGACGGCATTTACAGTTACTCCGTAACGGGCAAGCTCGGTTGACGCGATAACTGTAAAAGAGGCGATACCGGCTTTAGCGGCACCGTAGTTGGTCTGTCCTACGTTTCCATAGATTCCAGAAGCGGAAGCTGTATTTACAACTCGTGCGTCGACCTCTTTCCCCGCCTTAGTCTGCTCGCGCCAGTAACTCGCGGCCCACCTCGTCATTACGAATGTGCTTTTGAGGTGAACTCGAATAACTGCGTCCCACTCATCCTCGGTCATATTGACTATCATTCTGTCTCTGAGAATGCCAGCATTGTTCACAACAACATGTAGGTCACCGAAGGTCTCGATGGCGGTATTGATGAGATTCTGAGCTCCTTCCCAGTTTGAGACGTCGTCCCCGTTAGCGACGGCGTATCCTCCCATTGCTCGGATCTCATCTACAACTTCACCGGCAGGTCCGCTAGATGATCCAACACCGTCTACCTCTGCACCTAGGTCATTGACTACGACTTTGGCACCGTTACGAGCGAACTCAAGGGCATGAGCCTTGCCGATACCCCGTCCAGCTCCCGTTATGATGACGACTCGATCTTCGCAGAACTTGGTCATAGTGTATCTCCTCTAACTTAGTTACTGTATGGTAAGTTAGCCAATCGAGACGGCTGTGTCAAATGATTGCTATGGAATTATTTTATTACTTGGTCCCGGTGGTGCCAGGTTTTCCTTGTGGACCGATCATGACGCCTTTGGGAAGCTGAACTCCGGGTCTTTGGAGTAGTGTCTCAAGGGAGATCGTAAACCCTCTTACCGCCGAAGACTCTATTTGGTTCTTCCGTCTTGCGATACCCACTTTCCTGGGGGCAACATCGACGATCGGAACCGTGACGATACGGTCGCCAAGGTGGGGCGAGATGGCAGTGGCAGGTACGATGGCTGGACCAAAGCCATCTGTGGCGAGCGCTGCGATGAGTCGCAATCCATCAATCTCCGCTTTAGTTTTTAGTCTGGCACCTGATTTGGCGGCGACCGCGTCAAGTTCGTCTCGGAACCAGTTACCCTTTGGTGGAGCCAAGATCTCAAGACTGTCGAGATCGGTGACGTATATCTGGTCTTTTTTGGCGATGTCGTAATCAGGAGGGACAGCCAACACCATCTGTTCTTCAAATAGTACCCGAAAATGTATATCAGATGCATAAATCGGAGTATTCAAGATGGCAAGATCTATCACTCCTTCGTGTAACCATCGATGCAGTGCCGACGAGGTTCCCTCTGAGAGGTGAAGCTTCATGTGCGGATGGTCGTGTCCAATTTGGGCTGTTAGGAGGGGAATTAGCCAGCGTGCAGTCGTTCCAATCAAACCAACGCGAACTCGTCCTCTTACGTCTGTAGAAAGTGAGGACAGGTCGCTATATATGGCTTCGAGTTCAGATATTGCAGATCGCGCCCTTTTTACGACGATCTGCCCTTTTTCGGTCAATGTACCGTCCCTTCTATCTATTAGGACGGCATTGAGTTCGTTTTCAAGCTTGGAGATGTGGGCCGATACGTTCGATTGGACCGTATCTAAGGCGTCAGCGGCTGCTGAAAAACTACCATGGTCGTCCACTGCAACCAGTGACTTCAACTGCTTTACATCCATATACATTCCTAGCAAAAAAAGTGATACGCGCTATCGCGTCCATAGTGTGATGTTAGCGGCTTCGAGCGAGCATAATGGTTAATGCAAGTAACTGGATCCCCCCTCCGTTCTTGCTCTGCTAAGGAGCCGACACCCCCCGTCGGCTCCTTTCCCTTTAAAGCAATAAGCTTATGAAGCGGTATGACGATAATATTTGAGGATCGCTCTAAAGTCAAATTGAGTGTAAAGTTGCGAAGCTTTGTGGCCGTGAGAGCCGCGTCGCTTGCTAGCTTTCTAATTAGAAGACTAAAAGTTGGCCAAGGTGGAACTCTACCTGGTCGCGTACTTATGGCGATTGATCCACATAGCTTGGAGCGTTTATCGGCTGGGGTTCATTCCGTAGTGGTCAGTGGTACGAACGGAAAAACCACGACGACCGCAATGATGACCCATATTCTCAGCCGCTACCGCACCTTTTCCAACTTCACTGGCGCCAATATGGATTTTGCTATAGCCTTTGCACTCTCGCAGGGAGGTTCAAGGGTTCGCACTCATCACGTTGACTCGTTACAAAAAGATTTGAAGCTGGGAGTATTTGAGGTCGACGAAGCCTATCTTCCGAGTGTTTCTACCTCCATAAGACCAGACGTGGCGGTACTTTTAAATCTGTCTAGAGATCAACTTGATCGTAACTCGGAGGTCCGAATGGTCGCGAGAAGATGGAGAGACTTCTTTGAAGAGACCAAAGGTGTGCTAGTCGTTGCCAACTGTGACGATCCGTTGGTGACTTTTGCGGCTTTAGGCACCCCAAATCGTGTATTTGTGGCTTCTGGCAGTAACTGGAGTTTAGATGCGAGTTCATGCCCACTGTGTGAAGCTAAGATACGATTTGAATCTCAGGATTGGCGATGTACTTCCTGTGACTTTGAACGTCCAAAGCCTACCTGGAGCATCTCGTCACGTGGGGACGTATTTTATAAGGATGAGTATCTAGGATGCATGAGTCTCTCGATTCCAGGCGAATTTAATCTAGGAAACGCATTGCTGGCGCTGGTAGGGACGTCTTCGCTACTCGACAGGGTAGGAGAGGTGTTTGACGTGAAAGAGTCAATGGCCTCTTTGGGACATTTCTCCGGAAGTGGAGGACGCTTTGCGACCTCTGCCTTGAATCGTGTCGACGGTGCATCAGTAATGACGTATCTGGCTAAGAACCCAGCAGGATGGGATGCGCTTATCTCGACGGTTTTGACAAGTAGCGTGAGGTCGACGCTTGTCATGGGACTCAATGCGAATATAGCCGATGGTACCGACACCTCTTGGATATGGGACGTTCACTTTGAGTTGCTTGCTTCGAAGTTTCACGAGGTGGTTGTCGTAGGGAACCGTAGATATGACTTGGCGGTAAGGTTGGCCTATGCTGGCATATCTCCACTACTTGCAGAAGGGACGCAGCTTCAAGTGCTGAATAACCCAGAGGTAGGCGTAGGTGCAGACTTTACCTATATAGGTAACTATACGGCCTTTTTTGAACTGCAAAGAGAGTTGGCGAAGTGAGTAGCGTCGATAACACTTTAAGCGTTGTCCTGGTATATCCAGACCTTTTGGGAACCTATGGGGACTCCGGTAATGCGTTGATCCTAAAGAGGAGAGCGGAGTTTCAAGGAGTAAAAAGTGAGGTTATAAGTGTCGCTTCGGACGAGAAGCTACCGAAACAGGGAGACATCTACTTGCTTGGTGGGGGTGAAGATGGGCCGCAGAACTATGCACGAGACCTGCTTGGAAACGATGGAGGTTTAGAGAGCGCGATCGATAATGGGGCAGTCGTATTTGCGGTGTGTGCTGGATTTCAAATTATAGGGGACTACTACGTAGACTCCAAAGGTGAGGCTCAGCTAGGATTGGGCTTGGTCTCGGCGAAGACGACTCGCCTGCCGAACAAAAGGGCTGTGGGAGAGTTGGCGTCCAAGCCCCTCATACCGATGGAACAGGAGTTTCTTTCAGGTTTCGAAAACCATGGTTCAGGAACAGAGCTGTCAGGAGATACGAAGCCCTTAGGACGTGTGGTCTTTGGTATTGGTAATTCAGATGGTGGCCTGTACGAGGGAGCGGTAAGGGGCAAGGTGATCTGTACCTATATGCACGGTCCTGCGTTGGCTCGCAACCCGTCTCTAGCGGACGTTTTGCTGCATGAGGCGACTGGTCTGAATCCTTTAGGTCCACACCCAATCGATGACATGCAGAGACGGCTCCTTGCTGAGAGACTAAGCAAGGTAGTGAAAAACTAGCGTCCAATCTGATCGCCTGTTTCCATGAAACGGCATCTTTAGTGCAACTTTACGTGCCACTACTGAGCCCGAAGGGCCTTGATGACATTTAGTGCGCTTCCTGCTCTAAACCATTCGAGATGCTTCTCATTTAACGTGTGATTAGTGAGGAACTCTTCGACAGTGCCGTCTTTATGATGTATTACGCATCGGACGGGCCTCCCTGGAGCAAGATGAGTGAGATCCAAAATATCGATACTGTCTTGAACTTGGATGTGGTTGTATGTCGAAGAGTCTTGGAATGTCAAGGGTAAGACGCCTTGCTTTTTCAAGTTGGTCTCATGAATCCTCGCAAAAGACCGTGCGATGATCGCTTTTGCGCCCATAAACCTAGGTTCAAGCGCTGCATGTTCCCTGGACGAACCTTCCCCATAGTTCTCATCTCCGATCGCAACCCACGATACTTTAGCGTCTTTATAGTGTTGGGCAATCTCTGGAAGTGATTCTTCGGTGTCGTGGATTGTGCAGAATCCAAATCCAGGTCGTTCGCTAAATGCGTTGTTTACTGAAAGGAATAGGTTCTTAGAGATGTTCTCTAGATGGCCGCGATATCTAAGCCAAGGGCCAGCCGCAGATATGTGGTCAGTAGTGCACTTTCCAACTGCTTTCATGAGTACCGGGAGGTTCAAGAAGTCCTCTCCGTTCCACTGATCGAATGGAACCAGCGACTGGAGCCGCTCGGAGGCGGGCGCTATGGTGACGGAAATGGGCGAGCGACTCTCCGGTGGTGTCACAAATCCCGACTCTTCTTTCTCAAATCCCGCTTTTGGAAGTTCATCTCCAATCGGAGGCTCTAGGTGCACTCCGTCAACACTATCCGTTAGAGGGTTGAAGTCCAAAGTACCACTTAGCGCGTATGCTATAACCGTCTCAGGAGAGGCTATAAAGGCTAGTGTCGAGGAGAATCCGTCGTTACGCTTGGGAAAATTCCTGTTGTACGAGGTGAGTATAGAGTTGGGTTGACCCTCTTTTACGTCGCTTCGTCTCCACTGACCGATACAGGGTCCACAAGCGTTGGCTAAGACTATTGCTCCGATCTCTTCAAGCGGACCTAAGAGGCCGTCCCGCTCGACCGTTCTCCGTACTCTTTCAGAGCCAGGGGTGATAAGTAGAGGTACCTTTGCTTTGAGCCCTTTTCTAACCGCTTGCCGAGCCACGTGTGCGGCTCTGGCTATGTCCTGATAAGAGGAGTTGGTACACGAACCAACGAGGCAGTAAGAAAGTGTAGTGGGCCAGCCCATCTCCTTTGCTTCGGCGCCGACCCGAGATACACTGCGACCTAAGTCCGGTGTGTGCGGTCCAACGATATGTGGTTCTAAGGCGTCGAGGTTGATCTCGATAACTTTGTCGAAGTACCGTTTTGGGTCTTCTTCTACTTCAGGATCACTAGTGAGAAACTCGGAGTATGTTGTTGCTAAAGCGGCGACTTCTGCGCGGTCCGTTTTCTTGAGATACTCTGCGCTGTGGCTGTCGAATGGAAACAGAGAACAGGTGGCTCCAATCTCAGCCCCCATGTTGCAGATCGTTGCCTTCCCTGTCGCCGATATGGAACGCGCTCCTTCTCCGAAGTACTCTATGACGGATCCGGTACCTCCTTTCACCGTTAAGAGTTCGGCTACCTTTAAGATGATGTCTTTCGGAGCTGTCCAACCGTTCAATTTACCTGTGAGTTTGACTCCGATGATCTTTGGTACTTTGAGGTCAAATGTGTCTCCTACCATTACGTCTACTGCGTCGGCTCCACCTACACCGATAGCCACCATGGCTAATCCGCCGGCATTAGGGGTGTGCGAGTCTGTGCCAATTATCATTCCGCCTGGGAACGCGTACTGTTCAAGTACTACTTGATGGATGATTCCTGACCCAGGCTGCCAAAATCCAATATTGTAGCGGGCTGACACCGACTTTAGAAAGTCATATACCTCTTTGTTTGATATCTCTGCATCTTCAAGATCTGGAGCGGCTCCTAGCTGTGCTGTGATTAGATGATCACAGTGTACAGACGATGGAACTTGCACTTCATCTAGTCCTGCAGTCATGAACTGCAAAAGGGCCATCTGAGCTGTTGCGTCTTGCATGGCAACGCGATCTGGCCTGAACTGAGCGTATGAAACGCCCCTTTCATATGCCTGATTTCTAGGGTCGTCGAGATGTGCGAAAAGAACCTTTTCTGCTAAAGTCACTGGACGGCTCAGACGTTCTCTGGCCAAAGCAGTAGTTTCTTGGAACTTGTCATAGAGTCTTTGGATCGAGTCGATGGGGGTTGTTGAAGATGCTCGCGTCATATATCTCTCTCCTTCAAATCTACGTTATAATACAAGTATAAGACATGTACGGCTGCCACGCTATCTCCAGATTGCTCAAGACATAAAAGTCTCAATTGAGAATGAGACCTTCGTAAAAGGTCAGCTCCTTCCCTCGGAGGCCGCCCTCTCTAAAACTTATGACGTTTCTCGAGTGACTGTTAGGAAAGCTCTAGATGTACTTAGGGACGGTAACCTTGTAGAACCTCGACACGGCAGTGGTTGGTTAGTTAAGCCTTCTCCCGTCCCGCAGTCACTTGGTACCTTTATGACCCTTGAAGAACAGTTGGAGAACGTGGGAGTTGCACCGATGCGAAAGGTGTTGTCTTCAAGGCGCATTCTTGCCTCGGGTCGACAGGAAGAGGTTTTAGGACCTATAGAGCTTCTTGAAGTAGAACGTCTCAACTTTGCAGACGGGATCCCTTTTGCCAGGATAACAGTGTGGCTTAGTATCGAACTTGCAAAAAAGTTTTCTATAAGTGATCTCGAAGAGAAGTCGTTTTATAAACTCCTAAGAGACTCTGGGGCGCTGCCTCGGCCGCTAGCCTCGGCTATTCAAACTATTGCGGCTGCTTTGATAGGGGAGTCAGATGCAGCACTGCTTCAGGTTCCCCAGGGTTCCCCTGCCCTTAGGTGTGAAAGAACTACATTTGATACCCTTGGTTACCCCATACTGCTGTCGGAGTTTATATTTCCAGGCTCAAGAACGGAGTTTGTCTCTGAGATGACATCTACTGAAGGTTTTGTCCTGCCGTCTTCTGGCCTTCGCCTCATTAGGAAGTAAAAAGAGACTATCCAAAGCTTAGTGAGTTAATTGGTGCCAAAACTCCTTGAAGACCCGAAGTAAGGCGGCCAAATTGGCTTCTTTTTCCTTTTTGGTACACTTGCGCTGCGCTCCCACTCAGCTATCCAGCTCATACGATCCTTTGGAGCTAAGGCGAAGTCGGGTTGCTGATGCTTTGTGACCTGGGCATGCCAGTAGTCGCTATGGACCTCTGACGCAAGGGTGGCCACCTCGACCTCGACTGATGCCGTCAGCTCCCTCGCATCTTTTTGATCTGGACTGATAGGTCGACCAAAAACTATTCGAGTTTTGCCAGGTTTTAGAGTCTGTGACCTTTTCCCAAGGATTTCATAGGTGCCTTCCAAAAAGATTGGTACGATCGGTATACCAGTTTTTATGGCTAATTGAGCCACCCCGCCTTTGAAGTTCTGACCTAGCCCATCTGGCGTTCTTCCTCCTTCAGGAAAAATAAGTAGACTCCATCCTTCACTTATTAGTTGGGTAGAGATCTCTGCAGAACGCCGATTAACCTTGGTTCTCTCGATTGGGATTGCGCCCAAGATTCCTGACCAAAGATACGCCTTCCATCTTCGATCGAAGAAGTAGTCTGCTCCTGCTGCTACTACGCATCTATGACGGAAGTGTTCGGGTAGGTTCGAAAGAACTAATGGAGTATCGAGGTGACTTGCATGATTGCTCGCGAAGATCACTGGTCCGGAGACTCCCTTGAGCCGATCTACTCCATACACTTTTGGTGAGGCTATAACCTTCGTTGCAGGACGAACGACGTTGTCTATGAGTATGGCTCGAATTAATCGCACTGCATATGTTCGTGCCCATGAGGTATCGAACGACGTTCCCAATGGATCTTTAAACCTCGAAACCTCCAAAGTCCCCGGTATCTGCGCTTTGGAGTATGGGAAACCAGGTTTTACTTTGCCCACTTTCAATGATCCTATCAACTTCACTATATGACCTCCGCCATTACCAAAGGTGGTGAGTGTAGATGTGTAATAGAAGGGTCGTCTCCGACTATTGACTTGGCCATCTCGATTGCGTCCATCATGGTCGAGGCTGGCTGAAACCCCAACCTTCTTGTGGCCTTGGGATCTCCGCCGAGAACTATCACGCCACCAAGGTGATCTAGGGCGTGAGCACCCCAGTACCACATGTAAAACGGGTGGACACCATGGTACGCATTTCCGTTGCGATAAAGATGTATGTACCAGGGATCAGTAGCAAAACTCTCTTCGAACCTGGACTCTATCTCAGCTGGGTTGGTGGTTTCGGTAAGGACTTGCTCGTAGAAGTCGATGTAGGAGGGATGGAAAGCCGGATCGAACTCAGCCTTATTTGGGTGAGAGATTATTACTACTCCACCTTCTCTAACGAGGGGTTTGCCGACATACATATTGAAGAAGTATCCGAGCGCTAAACAGTAAACCAAGATAGGGTTCATGATAGAGTTGACGTTGTATGGACCTACAAACGGTAGTCCCATAGTTAAGATGTCCGTCTGTCCTTCAACGGTCACTAGCTGTTGCGAGAAGACCTTATTTAAAGTTCTGGCATGCACTGCTTCAACTTCACCGGCAGTTATGCCCGTTAGCTTGTAAGGCGATCGAATTTTGTGCATTATATCTCTGCTGAGCCAATCCGGTGACGCTTGTAAGGACTTTGAAGAGGCGATAAACGCTGATCTATCTTTTAGCGTCCACTCCCACTCACGTTTTGAAAGAAAGTCAAATAGTTTTGGAAAAGTGTCGGTGTTGAGGGTAGTTTCGATCTGAAATATCTTGACACCTTGTGCCGCTATATGGCGTCCCATGCGCCAGTTTGAAGAATGTAACTCAGAGTGATGCATGTCCATAAATGAACGCGAGTGAACCATTGTTTTGACGTTGTGATGGTGTCGAATGGATCGGTAAGAGGCGAGACCAGTGGCTACCGATTTGTGACCCCCATCCATCGAAACCAAGTTTATGTTAACATATATCAAGAGGTCGGCTTCTGCGGCCAACTTGTTAATCTCGACGACCTCACCTTGGTCGGTTGTTCCAAGATCTACGAGGTTCGAGGGGTCCTCAGCGTCGTGTTGTAGAAGTCGCTTTCGCGGAGTGAATGCATCATAAACACGTGAGCCTAAGGCGTGGCGGAGTTCGCCTTCGGTCATCCGTCGATGCAGGGCAAGTGCAGCTACTAGATAGACGTCGTCTACACCTGCTGCGGCAGCCTTCTCAAGAACGGCTTCGATAACGAGTTGACGAACATCTGGTGCTTGCATCTGAGGAAGAGGAAGGGAGACATCGTCAAAGGCGATAACGAGTGTCATGCCCTTTTTAAAGAGAGTCGAGAGGGGCTGAGACGTACCAACTGGGTTCTCCAATGCATCTTCTATTGCCCCACGTGGATCCACAAGAGGCTCTTGAGGCTCTGGTGGATAGAGTATTCTCGTACCTTTGGGGAACTTCTCTAGCCGATAGGAGCTACCGTGCCACAACAAAGTCGGAGGAGTCGATCGATCTACCTCGAGTACAAATCCTGGCCTAGAGGTCATTGGTTCCTTTCGATGTCGATTTTGCTTTTCGTAGGTCGAAGACTACCTTTATGGCGTCTTGTGAGCCAGAATGAGCGGCTTTTTCTAACGCTTGAGGGTAGTTCTCCAATGGAAATTTATGGGTTATCAACCATCCGAGCTTCAGTTTCTCCATCGCTAGTAGAGCAAGGTCGAAGGTGCGAATCGATACCGTGTCTCCGGTGTCGATGTGAGAAACTTGTTTGCTAAGGTCAAGATGCTCGACGGATGTTTTTGGGAAGGACTCCGTTCCATAGGCGTATGTCCCTCTTAGGTTTATCTCGCGATGCCATAAAGGGGTAAGGTCGATGCCAGTGTAAGAAGGCATCCCAACGGCAACGACCTCGCCGCCTGGCTTGACTGACTTGATGGAGTTAGATAGTGATGCACTCGAACCTACACAGTCAAACACGACGTCGTATCCGTTGGACAGCCAGTCTCCATTTTGAAAGGCTTTCGTGGTCCTGCGGGCGGATCTTCCTAATTCTTCTTGGCCAACTAGCTTATTGGCCCCAAGTTTTAGAGCGGACTCACGTTGGATTGGGTGTTTTGCCACTACTGCAAGGTTTACATGGGGATTGAGATACTTGATAGCAGCTACCGTAAGGAGGCCAACTGTGCCGGCGCCCACCACTGCGACTACTGCGTGTTTTGGAACCTTAGTAGTTGCGGCCGCATGTAAAGCACATGCAAGCGGTTCGACAAGTACGGCATCTTCGTCGCTGAGATGTTCGTCGATGGGCCAGAGTTGGGAACGATGTGCTACCAACTCTTGAGACCATCCACCGCCTGTGGAGCTACAGTATCCGATCTGAATCCCTTGTTTTACGTCCCCGACGGTGACTGACTCGCATAGTTGTCCCTGACCAAGTGCACAGTATCGACATGGTTTACGACCTCTGGGTATGCAAGTGAGCGCCGCTTCTAACACTACTCGTGTCTTGGTCTCGCTTGTGACTCCTACAACCTCATGTCCTGGTGTAAATGGGAACGAGACCAATGGTTCAAAGTATCTCGTCGCCGACGCTAAGACGGTTGCTAGATCGGATCCACAGATGCCACTTAGAAGTGGTTGTACTCTGAGCCAGTCAGAAGTCGGAATTTTGGGAGGGTCCACCTCTTTCAGTGCTAACGGTCCCCATTGAAGAGATCTCTTTACTGATGCATCTGCCAGTATCTTTGCGCTGACCATCCGTCTTAGGTGTTTTTCTATGACTAGAGAACGCATAATTTCTATCTGACCTTTGCTATGGGGAGGTAGAGAGAGGGTGAGCCATGGGCTCGAGACCAGTTCTCAATACGCCATCCACGCCTTCTCGCTATGTTCATGAGTTTTAGTTCAGGGTTTACGCAGACAGCTACTCCAGCACGTTCCAACATCGGGAGATCTGAGGTCCCATCTGCGTAAGCTATGGTCTGAGTCTCTGAAAAATCATATTTTCTAGCTAGCTGTGAAAGTATCTCGGCACGAGCCTCTCCAATGGGCGGCGTACCTGGGACCTGTCCTGTTAGTGTTCCGTCATCGTTGATGGTCATTTTTGCACTTACGATTTCGTCGAATAAAGGAGACAGGGGTTGTACTACAAACTCTAAAGCGCCAGTTATGAGGACAGTCTTATGTCCTAGACGGCGATGTTCCCTTACTCTCCATAGAGCATCTGGAAAAGCTTTTGTAAGGAGATAGCCCGAGAGCAGTGACCAAGAATCGTCATGAAGCGTCTCTGTGTTGGCATTCTCGTAGCGGCGATAGAAGTACCTTAGAAAATCTCCTCTATCTTTTTTGTCTAGCCGTAAAAGCGAAGGAGCTTCAGCTATCAAGGAGGCTGCCATAACTACTTTCTCAGCACCTCCTAGATGTCTGGTTGCCAAGTAAGCAAAAGAGTCGACAACATTTGCGGCTACAACGGTATTTTCAAGGTCGAAGGCCACCAGTCTTGGCTCTTCGGTAAGGATATCTTTTAGCTGCCGATCGGAGCGCCGTTTGGCAGAGACCGTTGCTTTTTCTGGCGTAGTCTTTACCCTTGAGTGTTCAACTATCGATGGTAGATGAACCGTACTTACGAAGTCCTGCCAGTTTACCTGCCTTGGGTCAAAGTCAAAGGCTGTGAGTTCGTCCTTACTTAGTCTCCCTCTAAGTCGGTCCAAGTTGTTGATCAAGTAGTTGGCCTCACATTCAGCGTACGAGCCATAGAGCTCGACGTAAGTAAGAGCGCGATCGATTTCGAGCTTTTTCGACTCAAGTTCTTTTGTAAAGTTAAGTCGAGAGCCTCGAAGTGGTAGGAGCGAAGTTGCAGCCTCGGCAAGGTTGAATAGCTTAGATGCTCGACTTATCTCACTTTGGACCTTGTGTCTTCCTGGAGATGACCAATCCGGTAGAGAGATCGGCTGTCCTTTGTTATCGTATAAAGGGTGTTCTTGGAAGTAGCTCCGTACCATGTCTACCAGCGACTCGTACCTCAGCGGATTTACAGAGCCGGAAGCGACGTGAAAATGTTCTATTTCGCCCCCACCTTTTGGTCCCTTTGCAGCTACGGCGAGGATAGCCGAGACTACGAGATCGACCGGTATTACGTCGATGACGCCTTCCGGCACTCCCGGAAACTCTTTGAGCAAGCCTTTCGCAAATGAGATGATGATAGGTTCTGCCATGCGAAAACCTCGGATCCAACCTGGGTATGGCTGATCTAGGGAAGACTCTATTATCGATGGCCTAACAATAGAGATTTGTATGGATAGTTTGGAGGACGAAAGGGCCATCTCTCCAAGAGCCTTTGAATACGCGTAAGCGTCGGGCCAACCCAAGCTAGCAGCTCGAGCTCGACCGAGTTCTACCATCTCTTTCCTAATCCAATCCTTGCGTAACTTTTCCGTACGATCGGCGAGTAGGGCGATACCGGCGGAGCCGATTTCGCGTCGTGCTTTTCGTTGAAACTCCTCCAACAGTTTTGGGTTTCTACTGTTGAGTTCGGCATCGTCTCGGAGTTGACGGGCTGCTTTAACCTCTTTACCCCAGTCCACCTCCGGATAGAGTGAGTTATCAAGCAGGGAGAGTTCTGGAGCATTCCCGCGTCTAGATCCCGCTACGTACGCAGTAGATACGGAGATAAAATGTTTGCCTGGGTCTGAATTAGAGGCGTCTTGGAATGCTCTAGCAACTCTTGACGGCCCAAGGAGGTTCACTTCAACGGCACTATCCAAAGGGGCGTCAAAGCTTACAGTAGCGGCAGAGTGAATGGCAATATCGCACTCCCCAAGGAGTCGAACGTCGCCCTCTGAGAGTCCCAGATTGTCTTTGGAGACATCTCCAGATGCAATCTTCACCCGATCGGCGACCATCTCTTCAAATCTACTTTCACCGAGTGAGTTCCTCAAGAGATCAAAACAGTTGTTTTTGAGTATCTCCCGCTTGAATCTAACTGTAGATGAAGATCGTCTACCTGCTCTTATAAGGAGGACTATTTTAGTGTTCGGAAGGGTTCGGAGAATGCGCTCAATTAGGGCTGTGCCAACAAAGCCTGTCCCACCAGTAATAAATACAGTTTTACCCTCCAGCTCTTCAAAAATCAATCTTCCTCACTCTCTTTACTCAACGGTAAATTGAAACTTGAAGCAAGCTTAGGCTAGTTGTTTTTCTTTGATCTCCTACGGGTTGACGCGGGTGGAGTGTACCTTTTGGACGGAGCGGGCAGTGGCTTACCGCCTTTGGTGGAGTTTTTGGCTGTAGCCTTGACCTGGCGACGCTCCTCTCTTTTGCGTTCGGACTCTTCTCGACGTGCAGCCATGGTCCGGGCATCACGTTTAAAAGCGACGAAAGCACCAAACGCGAGAGCCGGAAATCCTAAGATTATACTGCTACCCCAAGGACCAAATGCGAGAAGCATAAATAGGGCTCCTCCTATTAGTCGTCTTGAGAATAACGCTCCAGCAAGAGCTCCGACGACCATTGCAACGCCGACTAGCAGATACTCTAACGGATGTACGCCTTTTGGTACTTTATGTGAACTCGCGGAGATTACATAGGGAAGCCACGTGAAAAGAAAACCAGCTAGCGTAAAGACCGCAATTGCGACACCGATCTGCTTCTCGCGTTTGGAAAGGTAGGTTGACACTTGCAATAGTCTAGTTGAGATCTGCTGATTCATGAAGATGCTGTGTCGATAGAGAGACTTTCACTTCTGCCTTTTATGGCTAAATCCGCTGGGAGTTTCTAGATGTGCCCTGTGGATGATCGTTTTGTCAAGTAGGTATAAGTGGTTTCATCGATATTCGGGGCCGAGAAGAGAGGCTCTTAATAGTCTCTTTGTATAGTGGTGTGTTGGATCTTCGAATACCTCTTCAGTGTTGCCATACTCTACTAGATGCCCATTCCAAAGAACTGCGGTATGTTTCGTGAGTGATCTTAGCGCGGCGAGATCGTGCGATACTAAGACAAGAGTGTTGCCTTTCGCAACAAAGTTGCGGTAGAGGAGTTCAACAATCTGTGCTTTGGATATTAGGTCCAACGAAGCGAGAGGTTCGTCGGCGACGACCACTTCTGGGTTAGCAACTAACGCCCGGGCTATCGATGCGCGCTGTAGCTGTCCACCCGAAAGTTGCCTAGGAAGTCGAGAGCGAATTTCGACAGGCAGTTCCACCTGCCGTAATCCTTCGAGCAGGGTCTTTTCATCCTCCTCTTTGCTGTGACCTTTAACTAGAGGTTCGAGAATCGACCTTCCAATAGCCCATCTTGGGTCGAAACTGTCCTTAGGGTCTTGAAGTATGAGCTGTACATATCCTCTCACCGCCTTTGCCAAGTTCGAGCGTTCTCCTTTGAAGGCGATGGTTCCAGAGGTGGGTTCTATAAGGCCGCACAGAATCTGAGCTAACGTGGTTTTACCTGATCCAGACTCCCCGACAATGGCTAATGAGTCTCCTTCTGAAACGTTAAACGTAATCTCGGAGAGTACTGGCCGTTCCTTGATACCGTTCAGATAAGACTTAGATATGCCTACTAACTCAAAAATGGTCGTTTCTCGCATTTATAGGTATTATATGTCCGTTAGAAGGCTCAACGTCTAGGTGATGTGTACGGGACGTGGTAACTGCGGTAAAGGTGGATCAAACCCCCCAAGGACTGCCTCGCCAAGTCGTTTGGTGAAACTGATCTAAAACGTATTGTGGGCACTAGAGGACTCGAACCTCCGACCTCAGCCGTGTGAAGGCTGCGCTCTAACCAACTGAGCTAAGCGCCCTAACGTGAATGAGTATCTTCATGTTAGCGCGAGCTAGTGGAGTGTACTTCCCTGTCGCTATTGTTGTCTTTATAATTGTTAGACTGACGAAACGGTTGAGCTTGCCGGCGGTGACACATTTACTGGTATGGCGTAGCTGAAGATTTCAAGTAGCATAGATACTCTGGTGGGGTTGTTGCTCTTTTTTTCAAAGACGGTTGAGTCCAAGGATAATCTAGATATGTACCCTTTTGAAGATACGTCAAGTGATACGGTGGCACTAGAGGTATTAGTGTTTATAGGGCTAAAGGATGCAGGCAACGAATAGACGTGCTGGGTGACGCCGCCAAATGAAGTTGTGCCGCCAGAGTATACCTTGTCTGAATACTGGAGATCAGAGAGTATCGCTATAGGGTCGAAACGTCCATCGGATGAGAAAAGAGGCCAAAAGCTAGATAGATAAGAGGCGAGCGATGCTATCGATCTTGTATGTAGCCATGTTGCGCCGTTGGGTAGTGGTATAGAGTGTCTAATGGGATCTAAGAAGGTATTTTGGCCGATGGTCCGAATATTTGCGGTTGCACCTGTCGGCGAACCAGCCTTGACATATGTGCAAAGTACGCGAGCCTCTTTTTGACCGTACGATGTTCCATACACGCCAGAAAAGGTAACGCTAGCACCTTTTAGGGGTCCAGTCGTTGCGTTAACCTTCAGATATAACTCAAAAGAGGGCGCATCTTTGGTGTTTGTGATGGCTCGCTCAAGGAGAATTCTTGATCTTTGGTTTGCTGAGGTTGACTGAATGGCAGACGCACCGGATGAGCAAGAAGCAAGGACTAATGAGGTGCTTGCTAACCCAAGTAGCGTTCTGAAGCCTGCAACCTTACGGATGCTCAATGGACGTTCTTGGGTGAGATCGTGATGCACATATATATGATAGAAGAGTTCGAGTGGTTCAAAATGTTATGTTCTCAGGTGGCTTTGAGGCTAGTACTATCCAAAGTGAAGGGTCTGGGATTACCGCTGTGGGCGCTCCAGAGCGCAGGTTCGGCGAGCTTACCACGGCTCTCATTGACTAAACGCGGCTGATCTCAGCTCGAATGACTATCCGCACACTGTTGCCAACTTAGCCTCTATTGATGGGAGAATCGTACAGTTGGGATTGTTACAAAATGCTCAATGATTCCAGCGAAGCCACGCGTCCGGTAAAGAGACGAAGGAGTTGTGCGGCATTGCGGCGTCGAGCAGCTATCTGTCCAGCCAATTCGCAGGATGCGACGATAGCTGGCTCTAGTAGAGCGGGATACTCAATGTCGAGAGCATGCGCAAGATCAAGGCTGTGGACGGTGAGCTCGAAGGTGCGCGTAGGTAAATAGTCAGCGAGGGTCATCGTTCCTACCGGCAACAGGAAGATAGCGTGTATATCGATGGATTCGATCGTGGCAAGTACTCGAGCTGCCAACGATGAGACTTCTTCGATCGGACTTGTGCCAAGATCGTTACCGGCTATGCGCCCTCGTTCTGCGATAGCTTCGTCCCGATGATGACGCTCGTCGGGGTCTCCTCTATCGTTGAGCATTGTTACGAAGTATTCGGCTGGACCAAAGATTGTTGGGTTTTTTGATGATGTGCTCAGATAGGTCTCAGCGGTGGAAAGCGCTCGAGTAGCGTGACCGACGAGAGCTCGGATGTCCCAGACGCCAAGAGCCGACCAACCCCACTGGGAGGGTTGGATTTGGCGAACAAGCTCGACGAAACCGTTGGTAGCAGCATTGAACAAGAGTTTTGGATTGTCGGCAGCGGTCATAAAGGAAGTTTATAGCCGCTTCGTTTGTAAAACAAACTTACTGCGGATCCGGCTCCTAACATTACCAAAATGGGGTGTGAGTCGCAATGTCTCTGGCTTTAGCCATAGGGATGTAGAGCCCCACCATAGCGAAGCCCTGAGACCTGCGCTCAAACGTTGTGCTGATTAGCCACATACTGCTT
>JAKBGL010000136.1 GCA_021833085.1 Actinomycetes bacterium
ACGACAATCCAACACTTTCAGACTACGACTACGACCAACTCGTAATCGCTCTAAAGGAGCTTGAGAAGAGTTTCCCGAAACTTAGAACTCCCGACTCACCAACGGAGAGAGTCGGAGGTTCTTTAAGCCGTCTCTTTGCACCGGTTCGTCATGTATCAGCGATGATGAGTCTAGACAATGTGTTCTCAATTGAAGAGCTTGATGACTGGTTTCTAAGGGTTAAAAGAGGTGTGTCACAGCTTGACTATTCGGATCATGAGAAGTTGGAGTTTGTGTTAGAACCTAAGATAGACGGCTTAGCGATATCTTTGGTATATGAAGATGGCGTTCTAGTCCGTGCTGCCACTCGAGGAGATGGTAGAACCGGTGAAGATGTAACCGCGAACGTTGAGACGATCTCAGCGATACCGAAACGCATAAAAAATAGCGGTGTCGATCTCTTAGAGGTGCGTGGCGAGGTCTATATGCCGATAGCCGCCTTTAAAGCGCTAAACGAGCATCAACAGCTACAAGGTAAGCCAATCTTTGCCAATCCACGCAACTCCGCAGCAGGGTCGCTTCGTCAAAAGGATCCTAAGGTTACAGCTTCGCGATCCTTGAGCTTTTGGTCCTATCAACTTGGTGAGGTAAGAGGAAAGCGAGACTTCACAACTCACCTTGAGACCCTTGAGTACCTATTGCAGCTTGGTTTCCCGGTGAATCCATCTATTGCTTTGAGTTCCTCTGAGACGGATATCAAAGAACGAATAGAAGCATTGAACGAGCTCCGTCATGACTTAGACTACGAGATAGACGGAGCTGTCGTAAAGATCAACGATCTAAAGTTGAGAGAGAGACTTGGTGCGACCTCAAGAGCGCCTCGATGGGCCATTGCCTTTAAGTTTCCGCCTGAGGAACAGGTGACTTTACTGAAAGACGTCATGGTCTCCATTGGGAAGTCGGGGAAAGCGACACCTTTTGGGATACTGGAGCCGGTTTTTGTGGGAGGATCGACGGTCTCGTTAGCAACCTTGCACAACGAGGATCAAGTTATTCAAAAAGATGTACGTCCTTTCGACTACGTCATCGTTAGAAAGGCTGGCGATGTAATTCCAGAGATAGTGGGACCAGTTCTAGCGCGTAGGCGGCCTGACTCCCAACCATGGAGATTCCCCAGTACCTGCCCGATGTGCGGTGGACCTTTGGTTAGAAGCAAGGATGAGTCTGACTACTTCTGCATCGACTATTTTTGTCCGGGCCAGATCGTGCAACGGATCTCGTATTTTGCATCTCGAGAAGCTATGGATATTGAAGGGCTAGGTGAACAGCGTGTCTCACAGCTGGTCTCAAACAACCTTGTAAAGGACCCGTCAGATCTGTACCACCTAGAGATCTCGGATCTTCTGAAGCTCGATAAGTTTGGAGTTATCTCTGCCAGAAAGTTAGTTGAGGCGATCGAAGAGTCAAAACGGCGTCCGCTGTATCGAGTGATTACTGGTCTATCGATTAAACATGTAGGCGTTACTGCCGCTATGAAGATTGCGGGTAAGGTCAAGTCTCTGCCTGGCTTATTGGTAGTTGAGTCTTCGGATCTAAGTGAGTTAGATGGGCTCGGAGAGGTAATCGCTAAGTCAGTGGTTAAATACGTCAAAGATCCAACCACTAGGACGGTCGTCGAGTCCCTCGTTGAAGTTGGATTGGGAGAAGCAACCTCTGAGGGGAGCGTTAGAGAGAGCTTTGAACCTACGTTGTCAGGGCTGTCTTTCGTTGTGACCGGAACCCTGTCGAGCTTTACTCGTGAGCAGTCCGAAAGAGCGATAACATTACGGGGAGGCAAGGTTACCTCTACACCTTCGTCAAAGACTAACTATCTAGTTGTGGGCTCTAATCCTGGTGCTTCAAAGTTGGTAAAAGCAGAGCGTTTAGGGGTTAGGATCATCGATGAAAGTGAGTTTTTGGAGACGTTAGAGAGTGGCGGCAGCGACAAGGTTGGATAGGTTGGAACTTTCGATTATCTGGCGTAAGGTGAATTAGCTGAGCGGTACAAGTAGAGTTGGAGACAAGTTAGGACTAGTGCTTGGCGGCAGGTATAAACTCCTGGCCTCGATCGGCCACGGTGCATCCGGTGACGTCTACTTAGCCTTCGACTCCACTGCTTTATCTCGAGCTGTGGCCATAAAACTTCTGCACTCCCAACTAGCTAGCGACAAGGTGTTCCTTCGACGTTTCCAAGAGGAAGCTAAGGCAGCAGCCGCTCTGTCTCACCCCTCAATTATGTCTGTCTATGACTCTGGTGAGTCTCTTGCGGGACCTTATCTGGTGTTAGAACTCCTAAACGGTGGTTCGTTGAGAGAGCACCTGGCTACAGGCTGGAGACCAACTCATTCACAAGTTGTGCAGATAGCGCTTCAGTGTGCGTCAGGGCTCGAGTATGCACATCGGCGAAACTATATCCACAGAGATCTAAAGCCCGCGAACCTAATTTTTGATGAAGGTGGACACATCAAAATAGCCGACTTCGGTCTGGCAAGAACGCTAGCAGAACCTGCTTGGAGCGAGCCTAAAGGTGTGCTTTTAGGAACAGCAAAGTACTCCTCTCCGGAGCAGGCAAACGGAGTGGCAGCCCTAAAGCAAAGTGATCTCTACTCTCTTGGTTTGATAGTATTTGAGATGTTGTCGGGACATCTGCCGTTCAAGGGAAACGACACCTTCGAGATACTGCGTGCAAGACTCAACGGTGACGTTCAGCCTCCAGAGGAGGCTGGAGCTGTGGGACCGATCTTAGCTCGAGCCTTGAAGCGGGATCCTAGTGAACGTCCAACGACTGAGGAGTTCGTAGCGGAGTTGCAGGCACTGTCGAGGTCTTTCGACCCCCCGGAGACGATTTCAGCACTGCACCGAAACGAGTTTGAAGAAGTGATCCGACGGAGTTCGCCGTTGCCGCCGGTTGTCGATATCACAGGCCGAGGGGTCCATGGGCAAGGCTTCCATAGTGTTTTGGATGACGTGCAAGATGTGGAGTCAGGCACCCTAACCGTCTTCGATGATGAGGTCGAGGCGACTACTACGGTGCTTTCGGTACCTAAACATGACTCCATCGACTCTAACGACCAAACCTCTCTTTATGCTTCATCGGCAGCGTACCTTACATCGAACTCAGTAGAGCATGATAGACAAGATCCTCTCAAGAAAGAGATCAGGCGCCCGTTTAGAGGATGGCGCGGACTTTTACTGTGGGTACTTGTAACGCTTATTTTGGCTTCTGTGGCATTTGCTGCGGCCTCCCTGTATCAAAAGGCAACGAGCGCTAAGGTTCCTTTAGTTCTCGGACTTGCTCCTACGGTAGCCAGCTCGAGCATAGACAAGGTCGGACTTAAGTCTCTTGTCTCGGGGAAGGTTTACTCTTCGGTGGTTCCTGCAGGTCTTGTGGTGTCGGAGTTTCCTAAAGCCGGTTCGTTGATTGCCAAGAACGTTGTCATTGATCTAACACTATCTGCTGGCCCTCCTCCGGTATCTGTTCCAAGTTTGGCGGGACTAACTGAGGCTTCAGCCGAACAGATTTTGACACAAAAACACCTAAAGTATCAACTTCAGACTCAGTACTCTTCGAGCGTGAATCCTGGAGATGTTATATCTTCAACTCCAGCTACTGGCCAGTTGGCGCCGTTTGGATCTACCGTCTCTTTGCTCGTATCGAAGGGTCCGGCTCCGGTACCGGTTCCAAACGTTGTGGGTGAGTCACAGCAAGCAGCAACGTCGACGCTGTCCTCGGATCAGTTGGCTATAAGTACCTCTATGGCTTACTCAGACACAGTTCCCTCTGGCGATGTGATATCACAGACCACTGTTCCCGGTTCAATGGTGTTGCCAGGTACTACGATCTCGGTCACTATCTCCCAAGGTCCTCAGTACGTGACTGTTCCAAACGTTATAGACGACTCTCTAAGCCAAGCAGAGCAAGCACTGCAAAGTGCCGGACTTCAGGTTGGGAACGTCTACGGCCCTAAGAAAGCCCAGGTAGTAATATATACGAATCCGCCCTTTGGACAACAGGTACTTTACGGCAGCTCTGTCGATCTTTACTTGGCCTGATAGTACGGACGCATCTAGGTGTGCAGCTCAGAGGTTATCTCAAAGGTTGAGTGAGGACTTTTTTCGTGTGAAGCATCTAGGTGTCTAATGACTTAATTCGTGTTATTCGGAGGTCTGTCCTCGAAGTCAGC